>JAKAFO010000055.1 GCA_021819735.1 Deltaproteobacteria bacterium | reverse complement strand
CCACCAGGGAAAGACGCTTTTTCATCTGACTGTTTTCCGCCATGATATAGTCCCGGTCCCGATTCTGGGCCGGCGCTTGCGGACCGGTGGCCACGCAGCTACCGAGCAGCAGCAGGCCCAAGAGAGCGCAGGCGATCAGCGGCCTGCCGACTGCGGGGACCATCCATCTTCTTTTTGCGAAATCCATCAAAACCACACCTCTTCCTTCAGTCAATTTTCCCGAGGCCGAGCAGCGGCCCGCAAGCGGACCCCGCGAGCTGTCCGGGAACAAGGCGGCAAGCTTAACGCAAGCCCCTTTATCTTGCAACCCATGAAAGCGCCGTCCTCGAGAATCCCCTTGACTTGCCGGTAATTGCCTCATAAAGGCTGGCTGGTCCAGGCCGCGGCCCTTGCGTGGCCGCGGATGGCTCGAAGAATATTCGCCCGAAGGATATCGCGCCTTATGAATGGTTCCGCGCCTCTGGTGCGTCTACAACAGGTGTGCAAGCGCTATGGCGACCAGGTCGCCCTGGTGGATGTCGACCTGGACATTTTCAATGGCGAGTTTGTGACCATCTTAGGTCCTTCGGGCTGCGGCAAGACCACGTTGCTGCGTCTGGTCGCCGGCTTCGAACCGCTCAGTTCAGGCCGCATCCAGCTCAACGGCCGCGACGTGGCCGGCCTGCCCCCGGAAAAACGCGAGGTCAATACCGTCTTCCAGAGCTATGCGCTATTTCCCCACATGACGGTCTTCGATAACGTGGCCTTCGGCCTGCGCATGCGCGGCCAGGCGCCGGAAGAGATCCAGCGTCGGGTGGGCGACGCGCTCAGCCTGGTACAGTTGACCGGCTTCGAGGCCCGACGGCCCCATCAACTGTCGGGCGGCCAGCAGCAGCGCGTGGCCGTGGCCCGGGCCATCGTCAACCGGCCCCTGGTGCTGCTGCTGGACGAACCCCTTTCGGCCCTGGACTACCGCCTGCGCAAGCAGATGCAGTTGGATCTCAAGCACTTGCAGCGCCGCCTGGGCATCACCTTCATCCTGGTGACCCATGACCAGGAGGAGGCCTTTTCCATGTCCGACCGGGTGGTGGTGCTCAATGCCGGCCGCATCGAGCAGGCAGGCCCGCCCAACGAGGTCTACGAGCAGCCGCGCAATCTTTACGTGGCGCGTTTCGTGGGCGAAATCAACCTGTTGGACGGTCTGGTGGACCGGGTCGAGGGTGAGCGGGTCGTACTGCGCATCGACCATTTGAATGTGCGCGTCAAATCCAACCGCACCTTTGCCCCGGGCGACCGGGTGCATGTCCTGCTGCGGCCCGAAGATCTGCGGGTGGAGACCCTCAAGGATCTGGCCGACAATCCGGCCCTGAAAAACAGCTTTGCCGACGGCGGCTATTTCCTGGGCACGGTCCAGGAAACCATATATAAAGGAGCGACTTACGACGTGGCCGTGCTGTTGGACAACGGCCGGCCGATCATGGCCACCGAGTTTTTCAATGCCGAGGACGCCACGGTCTACTTCCGGCCCGGGGACCGGGTGGCGGTCAGTTGGATCGAGGGCTGGGAGGTGCTACTGCCCCATGAAGGATAGCCGCTTTTTCCGCCGCGTGGTGGTCACGGCCATCCTGGCCTGGATGGTGCTCTTCGCCTTTGGTCCCAACCTGCTGGTGCTGCTGGCCAGCTTCGGCCACAGTCAGGGTGCGGCCTTCGTGGAACCCGGCTTGTCCCTGCACAACTACTTGCGGCTGCTCGAACCGGCCTACGGCCGGATTCTGCTCTCCTCCCTGTGGCTGGCCGGCGGCGTGACGGTCGTCTGCCTGGTGTGCGGCTATCCCTTCGCCGCCATCCTGGCCCGCACCCGGCCGCCCTGGCGCAACTGGCTGCTGCTGCTGGTGGTGATCCCCTTCTGGACCAACTCCCTGGTGCGCACCTACGCCATGATCGCCATCCTCAACGCCAACGGTATCGCCAACCGCTTGCTGCTGGCCGCGGGTTTGATCCAGGTGCCGCTGCCCATGATGTATTCGGACGGTGCGGTGCTGGCCGGCCTGATTTACGCCCTGCTGCCGTTCATGGTGCTGCCGCTTTACGCGGCCTTGGAGCGGCTGGACCAGCGCTACGTGGAAGCGGCCCGGGACCTGGGCGCCACGCCGGTCAAGACCTTCGTGCGCATCATCGTGCCCCTGACTATGCCGGGCATCGTTTCGGGCTGCATGCTGGTGTTTCTGCCGGCCTTGGGCATGTTCTACGTGGCCGATGTTTTGGGCGGCGCCAAGGGCATGCTCCTGGGCAACTTCATCCGCGACCAGTTTCTCACCAGCCGCGACTGGCCCTTCGGGTCGGCCGCCAGCGTGGCCATGACCGCGGTGATGGGCTTCATGCTGCTGCTCTACTGGAAGAGCAATACCCGATTGTCGCGCAGGGAGTGGACATGAGCCGGTCGCTTAAAATCGCCTACGCCGCCCTGGTCTACCTCTTCCTCTACCTGCCGCTGGTGGTGATGGTGGTCTACTCGTTCAACGCCTCGCGCTTTTCCATGCAGTGGAAAGGCTTCACCCTGCACTGGTACGATACGCTGATCCACGACGCCAGCCTGATTCAGGCGGCCCTGCATTCGCTGACCATTGCGGCCGTGTCGGCCACGGTGGCCTGCTTCATCGGCACGGTGACGGCCCTGGCCATCCACCGCTGGCGCTTTGTGGGCCGCAAGGTGATCCACGCCGTGCTCTTCGTGATGATGATGTCACCGGACATCGTCATCGGCATCTCGCTGCTGGTGCTCTTCATGACCCTGAGCCTGCCCCTGGGCTTCTGGACCCTGCTCATGGCCCACGTGACCCTGTGCGTGCCGTTCGTGGCCATCACCGTCCACGGCCGATTGCAGGGCTTCGACCCCCACGTGGTCGAAGCCGCCCGCGACCTGGGGGCCGGCGAATACGAGGTGTGGCGCCACATCGTGCTGCCCATGACCATGCCCGCCGTGCTGGCCGGCTGGTTCATGAGCTTCACGCTCTCGCTGGACGATGTGATCATCGCCTTCTTTACCACCGGTCCGACCTTCGAAGTCCTGCCCCTGCGCATCTACTCCATGGTACGCCTGGGGCTCAAACCCGAGATCAACGCGCTGTGCGCCGCGATGATCCTCATAACCGCCGTTGCCGTCGTGACGACGCAAGGGCTGCTCAAGGAGCGCAAATGAAAAAAATTCTCTTCTCCCTGCTTTTGCTTCTGCTTGTGGCCGGCAACGCCTGGGCCGCCAAAAAGAACCTGTATGTCTATTGCTGGTCGGAGTACATTCCCGAAGCGGTGATCGAGCAATTCACGGCCAAAACCGGCATCAAGGTGACACTCTCCACCTACGACAGCAACGAGGCCATGTACGCCAAGGTCAAGATGACCGGCCAGGGCTACGACCTCATCGTGCCCTCCACCGACTTCGTATCGCGCATGGGCAAGGAGGGCTTGTTACTGCCCCTGGACAAAAAGCAGCTCACCCGCCTGGGCAACCTCTCGCCCAAGCTGATGAACCAGACCTTCGACCCGGGCAACACCTACAGCGTGCCCTACATGTGGGGCTCCACGGCCATGGCCGTCAACAGCGCCGATGCGGTGGCCGCCGGCGTCACCTCCCTGGCCGATCTCTGGAAGCCGGAGATCAAAGGCAAACTGCTGCTGCCCAACGACATGCGTTCGGTGATCGGTCTGGGTCTCAAGCGCCTGGGCCGCTCCTGGAACGAAACCGATCCGGCCCAGATCCAGAAAGCCTGCGAGCTGCTCCGGCCCCTGATGGCCAACGTGCGGGTCTTCGATTCCGACTCGCCCAAGCAGGCCCTGATCAACAATGAGGTCTCGGCGGCCATACTCTGGAACGGCGAAGCCTACATCGCCAGCGGCGAGAACCCCAAGATCCGCTACATTTACCCGCCCGAAGGCTTCGGTCTGTGGCTCGACAGTCTGTGCATCCCCAAGGGCGCCAAGAACCTGGCCGAGGCCCATGCCTTCATCGACTTTCTGCTGCAGCCCAAAGTGGCCGCGGCCATCAGTGAGGAGATGGGTTACTCGTCGCCAAACCTCAAGGCCATGGAGCTGTTGCCGGCCGAGGTGCGCGCCAATGCCATCGTCTATCCCGACGAAGCCACCCTGGCCCGGGGCGAATTCGAGGTCGATCTGGGCCGGGAGACCGAACGCATTTACGAAAAGTGCTGGACCACGCTCAAGACCGGTCGCTGACGGCACGATAGCCCGTCGTTCCATAACCACAACGATTTGCAAGGGATATTGTCCGCAAAGGATCGTCCGCAATGGTTCCGCGCGGTTTAGGACCCACAAAACCGCGCGGAACCATAAAAAGACTTGACACCCGCATTGCAAAAAGTCTAAGGACAGACATTAACAAAGCTGGGCGGATGAGCCGGCCCCCGTGGCCATATCCAGGCAAATTCATCGCTCATCGCGCGGAAAAACCCTTTAATTCAGAGCATTGTTTTGGAGGCAGACGCATCCGCTGGAATTTTAACCCCTAAGGATTGACGATACGGAACTTGCGCACCGCCAATTGCCAGCCATTCCCTAAAACCAAAGCCACGAAACGATCCACGCGTTTTGCCCGCGGAATTACGGCCTTAGTCTTGGGAGCCCTGTTTGTATTTCAAATGGTCGCCACCGCAGCGGCGGCAACGCGCGACAACCCTCAACCGGTTGCCTCCCCCACCCAGGTGAGTTCCGCCAAGACGGCCAAAGCCCCTTCGAAATCCAAACGGGTCGCGGCTTCCAAAACGAAAAAGAGCGCCCGTTCCAAAAAAGCAAGCCCCACCAAACCCTTGGTCAGCAAAACCACCAAAGCCAAGGCGGAAACCATCACCAGCCAGGTCTCCGACGTCCTGCCCGAACGCCTGGAGACTGAAATCAAACAATACTTCGGCTTGCGCTACCGCATGGGTGGCACGGGCCAGAACGGCATCGACTGCTCAGGCCTGGTCCAGAGGGTTTATGCCGATGTGTTCGATGTCGATCTGCCGCGCAGCTCCTTTGAACAGAGCCGCCTCGACAATATGGAAAATGTCGCCGGCGATCAAATCGAAACCGGAGACTTGCTCTTCTTTGGTCCCAGGCGCAAACACGTCAACCATGTGGGCATTTACCTGGCCGGCGGCTATTTCCTGCATGCCGCGCGCTCGGAAGGGGTGACAATTTCGCGGTTGGACGACGGCTACTGGAAATCGCGCTGGATGCTCACCAAGCGGGTCAAGGGGCTGCAAATCGGATACGATACGATGGAACCGGAGCCGGCTTTTGACGATACTTTCACGGAACTGGCTTTGGGTTCGCTCTTCCCCGGCGAAACCAAAAGCATCAACTATTTGGAAAGCGGCGTGAAATTCAACGACTGGCCTGAATTCCGCTTGACCGGTTTTTATTCCCAAGCCCTGGCCGAATCCATGCAGGCATCGGGCACCGGCACCTCCCTGCCGCTGCAGCCGATGCCTTACTATCTGGATGAGGGGGTCAGCGGATTCCGCTTGGCCACTGTATTTGCGCCCTTGCCCTGGGATGGTTTTCGCCTGATTCCCTCGGTGACGCAGATCTCCGCCGGCAACCCAAGAGTTGGCCTGGAGAAAGATAGCCAGACCTTGGGACTGGAGACCTGGATGGCGTTGCCGGCCTCCCGCATCGCAGTTTTCATGGGAGCCAGCGCCCAGAACCGGGACGACATTTTCACCCGCCCCCTGGCCATCTCGCCGGACTGGAACACCCTGGACTTTTCCTTGGGATTGCACTACCGCCTCTCGGATGCGCTCAACTTTTCGCTCACCGGCACCCACGCCTACCGTGCCTCATTTGAAGATGACGACCTCCAGGAAGGACCGGACCGGCTATTGGAAGACATCTCCTTGCGCCTGAGCTTTCAGTTTTGATGGCGCATAGCCTTTCCCCTTCAATTCAATCCCCCCATTCGCGGTAACCCATATCTTGATCCCTCATTTAGGAAAAACCCTGACTATCTACCTAACAAATTACTAACAATTATTGACATTTTTCCTATATAGGGCACCCTAATGAAAGGGGCCTCGCCGGCACAAAGCAACGGCTCCGCCCGGAATCCCAATAAAATCAAGCTATCCTGGAATCGCCAGGACTTGAAGGTGTGTAAGGCCCATGATTTGCATGTTTCATGTGCAAGAAAGAACAACGGTAAGCATGCGAAAAGGACGGTGGCCTATGGACGATAAAAAAACAGCCAAAATGCGATCCGCGATCATCCTCATTGCCATGGCGGCATTGCTCGGCTGCGGTGGCGGTGGGAGCAAGAGCGCGCCGGCCGATCCCGGCGCCGAGGTTCTGCCCGCAAGCTTCGCGTTCGGCACGGTCACACCGAGCGGCACCCCTGCCCCCCTGGTGGTGAAAATCAACAGCGTCGGTACGACGAACTTAGTTGTCTCCGACATCGTTTTGTCGGATGAAACCAACTTCTCCTTGGACTTGAATGGTGGGCCGACCCCGTGCGGCAGCCGAACTCCAACGCTCGGCGCGGGCGGAACTTGCACCTTCGAAGTGCATTTCCATCCCGGCACCGAAGCTGCCTTTACCGCCAATGTCCGCATATCGAACAATCACCAAACGCGTACCGTTGAACTCAACGGAACCGCCGAACCGGTCACCGAACTCACGGTGCGCATCAATCAAGTCATCGCTGAATGCGCGACCAACGACTGGACGGCTTATGTTTCCGTCACCGACCAGGCGGGGTATGCTTATTCGGGCCTAACCCAAGGCGATTTCTCCATAGCTATGGACGGGCCCATTCCCATCGATATCGATAATTTTTCAGGACCGCCCACCACCCCGTTAGCGATTTCGGTTGTTGCGGTTATGGACTACAGCGGCAGCGTTAGGGCTCAAACGGAAATCGTCAGCGATATGGAGGAGGGACTCATCGACTATATCAACCAGATGGGTCCCGATGACCAAGCCGAAATCATAAAATTCGCGGACGAAGTTGAAGTCGTCCTTGGGTTTTCATCGAACGAGGACCAACTGGAAGATGCTATTCGCACCCCTTTCGTTGGGGGGGACGAGACCAGCCTTTACGATGCGGTTTATCAAGCGGTTGAGGATCTCGCTGCACTGGGAACTACCCGTAAAGCGATCCTGGTTTTGACCGATGGAATCGACAATGATAGCGCCGCCACCAATCTGGCAGGCGTTATTTCCTATGCCAACGGCGCAGGTATTCCCGTTTTTCCGATAGCCTTGGGAAACTCCATAAACAGAGATGACTTAAGCAGCTTGGCGGACGAGACGGGTGGCCAACTGTACGAGGCACCGACTTCCGACAACATAAGGAACACCTACTGGCAGTTGGCCTCGGTTCTTTTCCAAAACCAATATGTTTTGGAGTTTAACGATCTGCCTACGGACGGTACCGATGACAACCTGACGGTTACGGTCGATGACGAGTCATTCACGGAAGCAAGCCCGCCGAGAGCAATCACCTTATGCGGCCCCTAACACCCAATAAAAAAGGAGTGGGATTCTAATCCCGCTCCTTTATTGTTTTCTGGTGATCCCAAGGGGATTCGAACCCCTGTTACTGGCGTGAGAGGCCAGTGTCCTAACCGTTAGACGATGGGACCACATCGATTGGTAGGCGCTGGAATATAAAAATGGTGTCGGTTTGTCAACACCATTTGCCCGATGTGGATCAGGTGGTGTCCTTCTTGCCGCCCTTGCGGAATCCGAAGGCGAAATAGACGATGGGGCCCAAAAATGGGATCATCGTCACGAAAGCCCAGGCCGCTTTCTTCTCGATCCCACCGAAATCCTTGCGGGCGATATCGAAAATAGCCCAGCAGGTCAGCAGAAAAAAGGTGATGCCGGTGAGGATGATCCACTCGGCCGCGCTCATGGGGCACTTTCCGGCAGCAGATCGACGATTTTCAGCACGGCATTCACATAGTACTTGCTGTGATTGTAGGCGAAGACCGCCTTGCCCTTCTCTTCCCGGGTGATACCCGGCTTCCAGCCGTAATTCTTCAGGTACCCGGCGATGCTGAAAATGGCGTCGGCGTCCTCGAAGAGGTTGATGCGGCCGTCGCCGTTGCCGTCCTGTCCGTAGGCCAGGATGTTGCTGGGCATGAATTGGGCGATGCCCAGGGCGCCGGCATAGGAACCCACCACCGAGGGGGGATCGATGCCGTGCAGGGAGGTATAGGTGAGAAAGGCTTTGAGCTCTTTGTAAGCCCAATCGGCTTTGGCATCGGCTTTGCGGTCGTATTCGATGCGCGTGAAGCGGCGCTCGGTGGGCAGTTGTTCCCACAGATACTCCCTGGGCCGGGCCTCGGTGAGGGCCGCCATGGTGGAGAGCGTATTGAGGATCGAGCGCTTGCCCAGGTACTTGCCGAACTTGGTCTCCACCAGGATGATGGCGGTGATAACCCGCGGATCGACGCCGAATTTCTGCTCGGCCCGCTTCAGGGCATCGGCATGGGTCTGCATGTAGGCCTGAGCATCCCGAATGTAGCTGGCGTTGGTCAGCTTGTCGTAGTCCAGGGTGGCTTCGTTATGCTGGAAATAGGCCGTTACGCCCCGGACTTCGAAAAATACTTCTTCGTGTTGGTAGATCTGCTGGATGCGTTGGGCATCGAAGCCATCGGCGACCAGGCGCTTTTGCAGGGTTTCGAAAAGCTCGGGGGGCGCCTTTTCGGCCGGCACCGCGGCGCAAAAAAGCGCCAACCACAATACTGCCACGCCCCAGATTCCATATCTTCCCATGGAATTGCATGATTTCTTCATGTCGCGATCTCTATCCATATCCGTGAAGCCATTGTTATTATTACATAGGTCCATAGGGCCAGCTTGATAGGCGCACCATGACATGGTATGGTGCGCAGTGTCAATTGGTAATGCCGTCACGTGGGTCCCGCCGTCCACGGTCAGTACTTCCAATATATTTCAGAACGCAGCACTCACCGCAAAGGGGAACCCATGGCCAAACGCAGCACCAAGACCTTGTTCAGTTGCCAGGCGTGCGGCTATCAATCGCCCAAGTGGCTGGGCAAATGCCCGGAGTGCGGCCAGTGGGACGGTTTTGCCGAAGAGACCGTGGCCGCGGCGGAGAAAAGCGGCCCCCTGCGGGGCATCATCGAAACCCTCAAACCCAAGCCGGTGCCCATCGACGCGGTGGAACTGGAAGATCAGGCGCGCATCTCCACGCAGATTGACGAGCTGGACCGCGTGCTGGGCGGTGGCCTAGTGGGCGGATCGCTGGTGCTCATCGGCGGCGAACCTGGCATCGGCAAATCGACCCTGATGCTCCAGGCCATGCACGGCATGGCGGCCAAGGGCCACACGGTGCTCTACGTATCGGGCGAAGAGTCGGTTCAGCAGTTGCGTCTGCGCAGCCGGCGCCTGGCAGCCGGCGCGCCCAAATTGCTGGTGGTATCGGAGATCGACCTGGACGCCATTCTGGGAATGGTGGAAGAGCACCGCCCCGACGTGCTGGTGATCGATTCGATCCAGACCATGTACAGCAGCGATCTGACCTCGGCGCCGGGCAGCGTCAGCCAGGTGCGCGATTCGGCCATGCGCCTGATGCTCAACGCCAAGAAATCCGGCATCCCCACCCTGCTCGTGGGCCATGTGACCAAGGACGGCGCCATCGCCGGCCCCAAGCTGCTCGAGCACATGGTGGATACGGTGCTCTATTTCGAAGGCGATCGCAACCACGTCTTCCGCATTCTGCGGGCCGTGAAAAACCGCTTCGGTTCGACCAACGAGATCGGCGTGTTCGAGATGCAGTCCGGCGGCCTGGCCCAGGTGCCCAATCCCTCGGCGGTCTTTCTCTCCGAACGGCCCGACAACGCCTCCGGATCGGTGGTCACGGCCACCATGGAGGGCACGCGGCCGATCCTGGTGGAGCTCCAGGCCCTGGCCAGCAGCTCCAACCTGGGCACCGCGCGCCGCACGGTACTGGGTCTCGACCCCCAACGCGTGGCGTTACTCGTAGCGGTAATGGAAAAGAAGCTTGGCCTGCACCTTATCGGCCACGACATCTTCATCAACGTGGCCGGTGGCGTCAAGATCGACGAGCCGTCGGTGGATCTGGCGGTGCTGGCCGCTATCGCATCCAGCTTTCTGGACAAGCCGGTGGCCGGCGACACCCTGGTGCTGGGCGAAGTCGGTCTGGCCGGCGAAGTGCGGGCCATCGGCAACATCGAGGCGCGCCTGACCGAAGCCCGCAAGATGGGCTTTCAACGCTGCATCGCGCCCAAGGGCAGCCTCAAGCGCATGGAAGCCCCGCCTGAGATCACGCTGATCGGGGTGGGGACGGTGGAAGAGGCGCTCGAGGCACTGTTTTAAGGACGGCATCCGCCGCAACATAAAATTTGACTTAACACAGCAGCAATATTATGAATCGAAAAAAGGGCGCCAAATCCAATCAGTGGCAGGACCATTACACGCGCCAGGCCCAAAAGGAGCACTATCCAGCCCGATCGGTTTTCAAGCTGGCCGAAATCCAGAAGAAGCATCGCATCATCGCCCGCGGCGACCGGGTCCTGGATCTGGGATGCGCGCCGGGGTCGTGGCTGCTTTTCGCGGCCCAGCAGACCGGTCCGGCGGGAATCCTGGTGGGGGTGGACCTGACGCCGGTGACCGAAGCCATGCCGGCCAATGTACGCACCGTGGCTGGCGATATTCATGAACTGCGCCCATCGGCCGACGCCATTCTGGGCGCCGGGTTTCAGGTGGTGCTCAGCGATATGGCACCGGCCACCACCGGCGACAAAGGCGGCGATGCGGCCCGCTCGTTTCAATTGTGCCAGGCCGCCCTGGCCGTGGCCGATGCGCTGCTGCTGCCCGGCGGCCATTTTGTGTGCAAGATATTTCAGGGCGAAGATTTCAAAACCTTTTGCGATCAGGTGAAAACGCGGTTCGACCGCATGGACATATTCAAACCCCAAAGCAGTCGTAAAGCCAGCCGGGAGATTTTCATCATCGGTCTAGGCAAACATTAGGAGGATCCTATGTCAGGGCACAGCAAATGGGCCAATATCAAACACAAAAAAGGCGCGGCCGATGCCCGCCGCGGCAAGATTTTCACCAAACTGATCAAAGAGATCACCGTGGCGGCGCGCGCCGGCAGCGGCGATCTCAATTCCAACCCCCGCCTGCGGACAGCGGTCATGGAGGCCAAGGCCGAGAACATGCCCAAAGACAACATCGAACGGGCCATTAAAAAAGGCACCGGCGAGTTGGAAGGGGTGCACTACGAAGAGTCCACCTACGAAGGCTATGGCCCGGGCGGCGTGGCGGTGCTCATCGATTCTCTGGCCGACAACAAGAATCGCGCCGTGTCCGAGATCCGCCATGCCCTGGCCAAACACGGCGGCAACATGGGTGAAAGCGGCTGCGTGGCCTGGATGTTCAAGAAGAAGGGGTACATGGTGGTGGAAAAGGGCGCCGTGGCCGAAGACACGCTCATGGAGGTGGCCCTGGAAGCGGGCGCCGAAGATGTGCGCGACGACGGCGACAGCTTCGAAATCATCACCGATCCGGACGCCTTCGAGGATGTCAAAGCCTCCATCGAAGCCAAGGGCATCACCCTGGTGGACCCCGAAGTGACCATGGTGCCCCAAACCATGACGCCGGTGGAGGGCGAAACCGCCCAACGCCTGATCCGCTTGATCGAAGCCCTGGAAGATTTGGACGACGTGCAAAAGGTCTATACCAATGCCGATCTGCCCGACGATCTGGAGATGGAATAGGCCCGCGTGCCCTGAAAAGCAGTGCTTCCCAACGTTTGGATCAGGCCATGAGCGGATCGCCGCCCAGGGCCTGATCCGTTTTCCGGGATAGGCTTTAAACCCAGCAGAAGGAACGATGATGACCCCTATCGCCCATCCGAGCGGTGGTTTGCCCGCCGCCGTTGGCTTGTACGACCCCCGCTTCGAGCACGATGCCTGTGGCGTGGGCTTCGTCTGCCGCCTCAACGGCACGCCCTCCCACGATATCGTGGACCAGGGCTTGCAGATTCTGCTGAACCTGTCCCACCGCGGGGCCTATGCCTGCGATGCCGACACCGGCGACGGCGCCGGCATCATGCTCCAGATGCCCGACCGCTTTCTGCGCGCCGCCTGCAAACACGATGGCCTCGACCTGCCCGGCCCGGGCCACTATGCCGTGGGCCTGGTCTTTCTGCCCCCGGACGTCCAGCAACAGGAGAGCTGCAAGCAGAAGCTGGAAACCATGGTGCGCCTGGAGGGTCAGACCGTGCTCGGCTGGCGCAAGGTGCCGGTGAAAAGCGAGGTGCTGGGCCCCTTGTCGCGCCACGTGGAGCCCGACATCCATCAGATCGTCATCGGCCGCGCCAAAGCCGTCAAGGACCAGGATCACTTCGAACGCGTGCTCTTCCTGATCCGGCGCCAGGCCGAAAAAGCCGTGGCCCAGGCCGGCCTGGCCCAGGGCGGCTATTTCCACATCCCCAGCCTTTCCAGCCGCACGCTGATCTATAAAGGCATGTTCGTGGCCCACCAGCTTAAGGGCTACTTCAGCGACCTTTCCGAGCCGGAGATGGAGAGCGCCCTGGCCATGGTGCACCAGCGCTACAGCACCAACACCTTTCCGGCCTGGGCCCTGGCCCACCCGTTCCGCTTCATCGCTCACAACGGCGAGATCAATTCGCTGCGCGGCAACCTCAACTGGCTCAAATCCCGGGAGGCGCTCTTCGGCTCGCCCAAATTCGGCAAAAACATCGGCAAACTGCTGCCCATCGTGCGGCCCGGGTCGAGCGATTCGGCGGCCCTGGACAGCGTGGTGGAACTGCTCTACCACGGCGGCCGATCGCTGCCCCACTGCATCATGATGCTCATCCCCGAGGCCTGGCAGCGCCACGCGACCATGCCCGACACCAAGCGCGCCTTCTACGAATACCACGCCTGCGGCATGGAACCCTGGGACGGGCCGGCCACCGTGCCGTTCAGCGACGGCCGGCTGATTGGCGCCGTGCTGGACCGCAACGGCCTGCGGCCCTCGCGTTACACGATCACGCATGACGGCCTGGTGGTGCTGGCGTCGGAGACCGGCGTGCTGCCCATCGCCCCCGAGCGGGTGCGGCAAAAAGGCCGCTTGCAGCCCGGCCGCATGTTCCTGGCCGACCTTTCGGCCGGCCGCATCATCGAGGACGAAGAGATCAAGGCCGCCGTGAGCGGGCGACAGCCCTACCGGCAGTGGCTTAACGCCAACCTGGTCACCCTGGCGACGATCGCGAAAGAGAACAATGGCGCGGCGCCGGATGAAGATTCCGGCCCGGCGCTGGAAGCCTGGCAAAAATTACTGCTCTTCGGCTACACCCAGGAAGACATCAAAATGCTGCTGCCGCCCATGGTCAAGGAAGGCAAGGAGGCCGTGGGCTCCATGGGCGACGATATTCCGCCGGCCATCATGTCCCGCCGATCGCGCCTGCTCTACGACTACTTCAAGCAGCTCTTCGCCCAGGTGACCAACCCGCCCCTGGACGCCATCCGCGAAGCACTGGTCACCTCGTTGAGCACCTACCTGGGAACCGAAGGCAATCTGCTGGACGAGTCGCCGGAACACTGCCGCCGCCTCAAACTGGAGAGCCCCATCCTGACCCACGACCAGATGGCCCTTTTGCGCGGCCTGGATCGTCCGGGGCTGCGCACGGTCAGCCTGCCGACCGGCTTTGCTGCCGGGGCGGGCGGCCCTGGACTGGAAGAGGCTTTGGAACGACTCTGCCGGCATGCCGAACGAGCGGTGGCCGACGGCGCCACCATCCTGATTCTCTCCGACCGGGCCGTCGATGCCCGCCGGGCGCCGATGCCGGCCCTGCTGGCCGTGGCCGCCGTCCATCACCACCTGATCCGCCAGGGCGTGCGCACCCGCTGCGGCCTGGTGGTGGAAAGCGCCGAGCCGCGCGAGACCCACCACTTCTGCTGCCTGCTGGGCTACGGCGCCAGCGCCGTCTATCCCTACCTGGCCTATGAGACCATCGCCGATCTGGTGGCCTCAAAGGAGATTGAGCTGGCCGACCCGGCCGCGGCCATCCCCAACTACCTGCATGCCGTGGAGGCGGGCATCCTCAAGGTGATGTCCAAGATCGGCATCTCCACCCTGCAAAGCTACCAGGGGGCCCAGATCTTCGAGTGTCTGGGGCTCAACCCCGAGATCGTGGAGCGCTTCTTCACCGATACGGCCACGCGCATCGGCGGGGCCGATCTCGCGTCCCTGGCGGCCGAAGTCCAGACGCGCCATGACCGGGCCTTTATAGCCCCCGAGCGGCCCGAAGCACGGTTGCTGCCTTCGGGCGGCCGCTACAAATGGCGCCGGGACGGCGAAGCCCACCAGTACAACCCGCTCATGCTGGCCCGCTTCCGCCAGGCGGTCTTCAAGGAAGATTGGAAGAGCTGGCAGGAGTTCTCGGCCGGCGTGGACGCCCAGAACCGCACCGAGGGCCTGCTGCGCGGGCTGATCGACTTCAAGGCCTGGGATAAACCCGTGCCGCTGGACGACGTCGAGCCCTGGACCGAGATCGTCAAACGCTTCAAGACCGGCGCCATGTCCTACGGATCGATCAGCAAGGAGGCCCACGAGACCCTGGCCATCGCCATGAACCGCATGGGCGGCCGCAGCAACAGCGGCGAGGGCGGCGAAGACGCCGACCGCTTCGCGCCCGATCCCAACGGCGACTGGCGCAACAGTGCCATCAAACAGGTGGCCTCGGGCCGCTTCGGCGTCACCGCGGCCTATCTGGCCAGCGCCAAGGAGCTGCAAATCAAAATGGCCCAAGGCGCCAAACCGGGCGAAGGCGGCCAGTTGCCCGGCTTCAAGGTCTACCCCTGGATCGCCAAAACCCGGCGCAGCACGCCTTACGTGGGCCTGATCTCGCCGCCGCCGCACCACGACATCTACTCCATCGAAGATCTCTCGCAACTGATCTACGACCTCAAACGGGCCAACGCCCGGGCGCGCATCAGCGTCAAGCTGGTCTCGACCGTGGGCGTCGGAACGATTGCCGCCGGCGTGGTCAAGGGCGGCGCCGACTGCGTGCTGATCAGCGGCGACACCGGCGGCACCGGCGCCGCACCCCAGGGCTCGATCCGCTATTCGGGCGTGCCCTGGGAGCTGGGCCTGCCCGAGGCCCACCAGACCCTGGTGCTCAACGGCCTGCGCCAGCGCGCCGTGCTCGAATGCGACGGCCAGCTTAAAACCGGCCGGGACGTGGCCATCGCCGGCCTGCTGGGGGCCGAGGAGTTCGGCTTCGGCACGCTCTCCCTGGTGGCCCTGGGGTGCATCATGATGCGCGTGTGCCACCTGAACACCTGCCCGGTGGGCATCGCCACCCAGGACCCGGAGCTGCGCAAGAAGTTCGCCGGCCGGCCCGAGCACGTGATCACCATGATGCGCTTCATCGCCGAAGAGCTGCGCCTGATCATGGCCCGCCTGGGATTCCGCCGAATCGCGGAGATGGTGGGCAAGGCCGACCGGCTGGCGTTCGATCCGGCCGTGACGCACTGGAAGGCCCAAGGCGTGGACCTCTCCGATGCGGTCAAGCGCGCCCGCACGCCGGCGCACATCATGGACCACTGCGGCAATATCCAGGCTCAGCCCGCCGACGAGAGCGTGGACGACGCCATCCGCGTTGCGGCTGGCCCGGCCCTGGAACACCAAAAACCGGTCTCGATCCAAGTCACGCTCGGCAACGTGCACCGCACCGTGGGCACGCGCCTGAGCAGCGAGATCGCCCTGCGTTACGGCGAAGAGGGCCTGCCCGATGACACCATCACGTTGCGCTGCCAGGGCTCGGCCGGCCAGAGCTTCTTTGCTTTTGCCGCCCGGGGCCTAACGGCCTTCATCGAAGGGGATGCCAACGACTACTTCGGCAAGGGGCTGTCGGGCGCCAAACTGATCATCCAGCCGCCCGCCGCGGCCACCTTCGCGGCCGAAGAGAACGTGATCATCGGCAACGTGGCCTTGTACGGCGCCACCGGCGGCGAGGCCTACATCCGCGGCAAGGCCGGCGAACGCTTCGCCGTGCGCAACAGCGGCGCCTGTGCCGTGGTGGAAGGCACCGGCGATCACGCCTGCGAGTACATGACCGGCGGCCGGGTGGTCATCCTGGGGCCCACCGGCCGCAACACCGCGGCCGGTATGAGCGGCGGCATCGCCTACGTGCTCGACGAGCACGGCGACTTTGCCCAGCACCGCTGCAATCTGGAGATGGTGGCGCTGGAAGCATTAGAAGAAGAAAAAGAGACGGCCGAAGTACAGACCATGATCCGCAGGCATTGGGAGTATACCCAGAGCCCGGTGGCCAAGCGGGTGCTCGATAATTGGGCAGAGATGTCGCCCAAAATCGTGAAGATCATGCCGGTGGATTATAAGAAGGCATTGATGAGCCAGGATCAAGTCGAGTGAAGAAAAAGGCAATGGGCATCGATTATCTGAAGAATACTTCGCCGGCCGGCGCGGCAACGGGCCTGCGCCGGCCTACCATCGTGCTATTAAAGAAACATTGTAAATAGAAGAAGTAAAGGTGACCCATGGGTAAACCCACCGGATTCAAAGAACACACCCGCGAGCTGCCCCAGCGGCGGCCCGTGGCCGAGCGCGTGGAAGACTTTCGTGAAATCTACCAGCCCTTTCCCAGGCAAGCGCTCCAGGCCCAGGCCGCGCGCTGCATGGACTGCGGCGTGCCCACCTGCATCTCCGGCTGTCCCCTGGGCAACCTGATCCCCGAGTGGAACGACGCGGTCTATAAAGACAAATGGCGCGAAGCCATCGAGCGCCTGCACGCCACCAACAACTTTCCCGAGTTCACCGGCCGGCTCTGCCCGGCCCCCTGCGAGGAGGCCTGCGTGCTGGCCATCAACGAACCGGCCGTGACCATCGAGCAGATCGAAAAAGAGATCGTCGAGCAGGCCTTTGCCCAGGGCTGGATTCAGCCCCAGCCGCCTAAACAGCGCACCGGCAAGAGCGTTGCCGTGGTGGGCTCGGGGCCCTCGGGCCTGGCCTGCGCCCAGCAGCTCAACCGCGCCGGGCATCGGGTGACGGTTTTCGAGCGCGCCGACCGCATCGGCGGCTTGCTGCGCTATGGCATTCCCGATTTCAAGATGGAAAAGCAGGTCATCGACCGGCGCCTGAAGATCATGGAGGCCGAGGGAATTGAGTTCCGCACCAACGTCCACGTGGGCCTGACCTTCGGCCGGGACGAGCTTCACGCCTTCGATGCCATGGTGCTCTGCATGGGCGCCACCGTGCCCCGGGACTTGCCCCTGCCGGGCCGCGAGTTGAAGGGCATCCACTTTGCCATGGATTTTCTCACCCGCCAGAACCGGCTCAATGCCGGCGATGACCTGGCCGCCCTGGGCCTTGGCCCCCTCAGCGCCCAAGGCAAGCAGGTTGTCGTCATCGGCGGCGGCGACACCGGCAGCGACTGCATCGGCACCAGTTTGCGCCAAAAGGCCAAATCGGTGGTCAATTTCGAAGCCGTGGCCATGCCGCCGGCCGGCCGGCCCGAGCACCAGCCCTGGCCCTACTACCCGATGCGGCTGCGCACCAGCAGCTCCCACGAAGAGGGCGGCGAGCGCCACTGGAGTATTTTGACCAAGAAGTTCATCGGCGAGGGCGGCCGGGTCAAAGAGCTGGTCACGGTGGAGATCGACATGGCGCCCCAGCCCAACGGACCGCCTAAGATCATCGAACGGCCCGGCACCGAACGGCGCTGGCCGGCCGATCTGGTGCTCATCGCCATCGGCTACAGCGGACCCGAAACCAATACCATCGCCAAGCAGTTGGGCCTGGCCACGACGCCCCAGGGTGCGATCCAGACCGACAACCACTACATGACCAGCACACCCGGCATCTTCTGCGCCGGCGACGCCCACCGGGGCCAGTCGCTCATCGTCTGGGCCATCTCCGAAGGCCGCGAAGCGGCCCGGGAGGTGGATATTTTCCTGATGGGCGAAAGTCTGCTGCCGGCCAAGGGGTGTTGCGATCTGCCGCTGATCCGCTGAAGCTGTCGGCGCGGTGCCGCATTCGGCTCCGCGCTAATTTTTGACGTTCAATTTGGCCCAACAGGTGTCGGGGGCGGCTTCGCAGAAGCGGCCATCGCCGCCCAGGACGCCGTCCAGGATATAGAGGCGGCGGCCCTTCTGGTTCAGGTAGTTCATGGGGCATTGGGGGGATCGCCCCAGATTGTCGTCTTCCTGATTCTTGGCATTGCGGTGGCCGTCGACGCCGCAGGCATGGGCCATTTCATGAATAGCGCTGAGTTCCATCATCATGCGCACCAACCGCTCCACCTCGGCCGCATCGATGGCGGCAAGCCGCGCCTCGATCTGCTCAAGGGGCCGGCCCAGGCTCTTCAGGACGGCCAATTCCCCTGCGTTTTCCGGCGCTTCGGGATGCGCCAGCGCTTTGCGCATCTTGGCCATGACCCGCTCCATCATGCCCTTGACGCGGTCCGGAAAGAGTCGGCAGCGTTCGGTCTCGCGGGGCGAGTCGCCGACGGTGTAGGCCCATTGGCCTGGATTGTCGCCGGCATTGGGATCATCGGGCCAGGGATCGGGTTCGATGGTGCCGGGAGTCATGTCGAGCTGGACCGCAAACTTGCCTTCGGCGACGGCCGCTGCATTGAAATCCACGCGCCGCTCCCGGGTGAGGGTCGCATCGAGCCGGTAGGCCCGGATGCCGGCGGTGCGCTGCCAGCGCTCTAAATCGAAGATGCCCGCTGGATCGATGACGAAATGGCACTTCTCCCGGGCCGGCGGCCGCACATGCTCGCGGCCGCCCGCGGCGGTCAGCGCCAGCAGGCCGCGGTATTTGGCATACAGTTCCAGCCCGTCGCCCTTGGCCGTTTGCCCCGGCACTTCGGCCCCATCCCAGGAGGCCGGATATCCGGACACCCCCTCCTTTGCTTCCCAGTCGTCGGCGATGCGGTTGCCGTTATCATCCAAGGGGATGTCCAGATCCGGCGTGTCTTTGCCGCACACTTTCACGGGCAGCCCTTGAGCGCTGCGGGTGCCGCTCACCCGCAAGGTGCCCCAGGCGCCGTAGTCAAAGGCGCTCACCACCACCGTTACATCCTCGACCTCGCCGACGGTTTCGGCATGGGTGTCGTCTTTGACCCGGATGCGGGGGTCCGCTTGATCCTCCTGGCGCAAACGCAGGTCCTTATGCTGGCTGGTGCCGTCGGCCGGCCAGTTGAGGCACACCCCCTTCTCTTCGGAAGTGTAGGGCAGGGACAATTGAAGTTCGGCTTTGGCAGGCTTGCTACGGTCTCCTTTGGCATGCACCCGGATGTAAACCGTCACTTGGTTGCCCGGCTGCTCAGGATGCTGCCAGTTGCCCTCGGGGCGCCACTGGGCGAAATCGCCGGGCGGCTCCACCCACACCTCGGGCAGATCCTCTTCTTTCCAGGGTTCGAGCGTCCAGGAAACCTCCATGGGACGGCCGGCAAGGACGATGGGGGCATTGCAGGTGACCTGATGGATTCCGCCGGTGATGGCCATGCCCTGTTGCGGCAGGTCGCCCTCCCAATCGCCCGAACCGGTCGAGAGATTGACCCCCATGGGGGAACGCGCCGACGACCCCATACTGGTGCTCTGCTCGTATTGCCCCTCGGCCGACGATGCATAGCCGTTCACCCGAAATGTTTTGGTCCGGGCATCGATGGTCAGCCGTGCGCCACCGTCGCCAATGCCCCCCGCGTTGGCCGCCATCTTAAACCAGCTCGACTGGCCGGTGCGTTTGTTTTTCGATTGCGTCGCGTTTTCGGCGGTAAAGGCGATCTGACCGGCGGGCGCTTCTTCGTCCAGCGTGTGCCATTGATAGAAATTGGCGTTGCTGTCCCTGGATTTGACCAGTTTGAAATCCACAGATCCGCTCAGATCGCCTCTCTGGGTGAGCGTTTCTATCGTTTCGCTGGCTGGATGGTCATTGACCTGGCTGTCGTGGTGGGTGCAGTGCCACGTCACACGCAGCCGCCAGACTTCGATGCGGTTGAAGCGTTCGATCTCTTCGGCGGCGGCAAACGAATGGCTGAAAAGCAGCACAGCGGTTAAAATCCAGAACCTTTTTGAGGCCATGTCTCATATTCCCCAGAATTGCGGTTGCAGCCATCTTTCGCGACAAGCACCAGCCGGTGGCCTAGACCCCGGGCGCCCTACTCTGCCCAAGCGCATCGCAAACAGAAGGCTCCCAAGCCCGGCCTGACACGCGTGCGATAGGCGGCCTGGACCAGCTCACCGTAAGCCTCTTCCAGCATGCGCCACTGCTCGTCATCTGCGTTCTGGGTGATGCGGTTGGCCTGCGCCATCATGGGCGCGTTGATCTGCTGGGCCTCGGCCGCCAGGCGCATCATCTCCTGCATGTCGCCGCGCGCCTGGGCGGCTTTGATCTTCTCCTCCAGGGCCTTTGCCTGCTTTTCTTTGCTCTGCCGCTCGCCCGCCGAGGGAACCGCGGGAGCGCTCGGCGCCTGGCCTTTGTGGCGGTCGAAAATCGCCTGCCCCTCGTTCATAAAGCCCCCCTGGCCGTTGGGAACCTGCCGGAAATAGGCGCCCTGGAGTCCGGCATACTTGTTGTACAACCCATCGGCTTCCTGGGGCGTATGGCCCGTGCGCTGGGCCAGGTTGCTGAAATACTGCTTATCGAGACCCACTCCGGGCAGGGAGGGGCCGGCGCTGTCCACATGGGCCACGGTCATATCGGTGGGACCCGAACCCTGCATCTTGCAACGGACGATCAGCGCATCGCCCTCCCAACGACTTTCGCCGGAGGCGAACTGTTGGATATGGGCCTTGGCCTCGTCGATACCCATCCGGGTGAGCCATCCATGGGAAGGATTGTCCGGCAGTTCGGGGGCGCTTGCCTGGGGCACGCACAGCGGGTCCGACCAGGCGGAAACCGGGAACCAAACCATCACGAACAACAGGCTGTACAAGCAGCGGCGCAAGAACATGAAGGATACTCCTTTCACGGCAGCGTTGAAGCGTTGCGTCACAGGGGATGCCGGTAAAGCTGCACCGGATTCGGAATACGCCCGTAACTATTTGTATCTATTCATTTAGCACCCCAGCTTGCGGTCGTCAACAGCGTGAATACCCCTCCATCGGGCATCGCGGTTCCACTGCCGTTGGCGGACAAATCAGGCCTGGGCCCCATGGCGCCGCACACAAGCCCTCGCCTAACGTCTCGCATGCGGCGGCTGGCGGCGCCGTTTTTGAGTTCCGCCGATTGGGGCGATTTGCGCCTGCGCCGGCACCGGCCCCAAGCTGGCCTCACGATTCAGAACGCTGGTATCGACCGCTTGACAAGGTTTACACTTCCAGGGTCTGCAACTTGGTCTGACTATCAATCCATGCTATGAAGCGCCATCCAATTGATGACCAAAAACGATTTGATCCCCAAGGAGGAGTTAGATGAAACTGATCCGAGTCGATCTGAACACCCAAAGCATCCGCGAGGAGAACGTTCCCGACGCCTATGCCGGGATGGGCGGCCGGGGCCTGACCGCTGTCCTGATCGATGCCGAGGTGCCGCCGCGCTGTGACGCCCTGGGCCCCGAAAACAAACTGGTCTTCG
>JAKAFO010000362.1 GCA_021819735.1 Deltaproteobacteria bacterium | reverse complement strand
CCAATGAAACCGGAGTTTCCCATACCACTGCCCGAAATTGGCTCTCGCTGCTGGAGGCGAGCTATATCCTCTTCCTTTTGCAGCCTTATCACCGCAACATTTCCAAGCGGCTGGTCAAATCTCCCAAACTTTACTTTTTCGATGTCGGTCTGGCGGCTTTTCTGCTCGGCATCGAAAACACAAAGCAAATGTCGCGGGATCCTCTGCGGGGCAACCTTTTCGAAAACATGGTGATCGCCGAGGCTATCAAATGGCGGTATCATCGGGGCAAAAGAAGCAATCTGTTTTTCTATCGGGACGCCAAAGGCAACGAGGTGGACTTGCTACTGGTCAACGGTTCGGACATCTTCCCCATCGAGATCAAGGCCGGCATGACCATCACCCGGGACTACTTCAAGGGGCTGACCCATTTCGCGAAAGCAATTCCAGAACAGCGTCCCAGAGAAGGTGGCTTGGTCTATGGTGGCGAACAGGCCCAGCAAAGAACAGGCATTTCGATTGTCTCCTACCGGGACCTGAAATCGCTTTTCGATCTATCGGAAGAGTCCGATACCCCGTGGCCTTGATCCACAGCGTCAGGGTCGCGAAGAATTGCTCCCTGGCAGCCATCAGGTAAGGGCCGGAGACATAACTGTGGATGCTCCACAACGCTGCGAATGCACCTGGCGATGCGGAGGTTTGCAAGATTATCTGCCCGCAGCCGTTTCTTACTGCATCGGCTGCGGGCGATTGGGCCTCTACTGATTCGCTTCGACCCACTGCCGATAACGGCACATGCCCGATAGCGCCTTAACCGCCCTTTCGGGGGAAGGGAAGAACACCCCCTTGTACTTGCAGCCGTCCACGCGGTAGAGGGTCTTGGAGTCTTCGTCGGTGAGCAGGCTGACGCCCAGCACCGGTTTCTGGTATTTTTCGGTGAGCTGGATGACGTGCCGGATGTACTCCATTTCGATTTGCACGGCCATGGCCTTGAGCTGTTGCAGGTCTTCGGGCTTGTAGGCCGGATCGGTATTGGCGATGGATTTGAGCATCTTGGCGGCCAGGATGCGGCGGCCGTGGATGCCGAGGTGCAGCACGGCGTCGCAACCGTCCCACTGCATAAGGGCTTCCATGGCGGTCCTGGGAATGTTGGGGTCGTGCTCGCCCACGATGTCGGCCGGATTGCCGCGGCTCCAGTAGTCGGGAAGCATCTGGTCGAGCCGCTGGACGATATCTTTCGAAAGCGGTGGCAGCACCAGGCCGTTTTCCACGCACAGGTCGGTGGTGACCACGCCCCAGCCGCCGCCCAGGGTCATGATGGCCACGCGGTTGCCCTTGGGCAGCGGCAGCGAAGAAAAGACCGCGGACAGATCGAGCATTTCGATGGGCTGTTTGACCTGGATGACACCGGCCTGGCGACAGGCGGCCTCGAAGATGCGGAAATCGGAGGCCAGGGCGCCGGTATGGCTGGAGGCCGCCTGGCCGCCTTCGGAGGTTCGGCCGCCCTTGAGCACCACCACCGGCTTCTGCTTGGACACGCGGCGGGCGCTTTCGAAGAAGCGTCGGCCGTCTTTGACGCTTTCGATGTAGAGCACCACGGTGCGGGTCAACTCGTCGACTTCGAAGGCTTCCATGTAGTCTTCCAAGGTCACCATGGCTTCGTTGCCCGAGCCGGAGAAGGCGCGGATGCCGATATCCTGCTGTTCGGCGAAGGCCAGCAGTTGGGTGCCCATGTTGCCCGACTGGGAGACCAGCGAGGTCGAACCGAGCCGCGGGTAAACATGCACGCCGCAGCAGAAGAAGTCGATGTGCGGATTGCAGATGCCCATGGTGTTGGGCCCGAAGATGAGGATGCCGGCCTCGCGGGCGGCGGCCACCACCTCGTCTTCCAACTGGCGGCCCGCTTCGCCGGTTTCGCGGAACCCGGACGAGATCAGCAGCATGGCTTTGACTTTCTTCTGCCGCAGCAGCGGAATTTGCGCCTTGACCTTGGCCGCCGGAATCATGACCACGGCCAGATCGATATCCCCTTCGATGTCGCTCACCGAGCGGTAGGCCTCGCGGCCGATCACCTGCCCGCCCTTGGGATTGACCAGGTAGACCCGGCCTTTGAAATCGCGGTTGAGCAGGTTGGTGGGGATCATGTGGCCCCACTTGGAAATGGTGCTCGACGCGCCAATGAAGACGACGGACTCGGGATAGTAACAGGATCGCAAGGTGGCGCGGTTGACCTCGTCCCGCTTGATCGGCGCGGGCTGAGGCTTACCGGTGACGATCAGGGCGTCCACGGCCACCGGTCGGCCGTCGGGTTGGACGATCAACGGGTTGATGTCGATTTCCCGGACCTGGGGATATTGCACGGCCAGGTCCGAGAGGCCCTGGAGAATGCACCCCAAGGCCGCTTTGTCCACGGCCGCTTCGCCCCGGAAGGCGCCCAGCATTTTCTGGGAGCGAATCTCGGCGAACATGGCCTCGATGTCCGCGGGCGTCAGCGGCGCCACCTTGAAGACTGCGTCGTTCAAAGCCTCGGTGAAGATGCCGCCCAGGCCGAACATGACCACCGGTCCGAAGAGCGGGTCGCGGAACAGGCCGGCCACGAACTCCCGCTGGCCGTGAACCTTGGGCTGCACCAGAAAGGCGTCGATGGGCAAAGGGGTGCTGTCGACCATGCGCTGGGCGGCGGCCGTCACTTCGGCTTCGCTTTTCAGGCCGACCGCCACCAATCCGGCTTCGGTCTTGTGCAAGATCTGCGTGCCGACGGCCTTGAGCACCACCGGGAACCCGATCTGGCGGGCCACCCGGGCAGCCTCCTGGGGATCGGCCGCCCGAATCTCGCCCACGACGGGCACCCCATAACCATGGAGTATGGATTTGGCCTGGTCTTCGCAAATGACATTGGCACCGCTGGCGATGCTCGCTTCGATGAGGTGTTGGACGTCGATTTCTGTTTTCATGCTTTGGCACCGTTAAAAATGATGGTTGATATGCTGTGGGTGATGGCTTGAACATCCAGGTCCCTGGTAAAAATGATCTCGCCGAGACAGGCATGTTCAATGGCCCCCAGAATGACTTTCCTTAAAATCAAGGGATCGGTATTCGCTTTGATTTCACCCTGCTGAATGCCCATCTGGATAACCTCCAGAATGGTGCGGGCATAGGCCTTGACCCGCGCGTACGCTTCGGAACTGAAATAATCGGGTGAGGTCCGGACCTCCAGCAGCAGAATCCGGGCAAACACCCGGTTGGCGGTATAGTAGTCGATGCTCGACCGGATGATGATTTCCAGCTTTTCGATGGCCGACGCTTTGTCGGCCATGCGATCAAGGACTGCCTGGTTGAACTGGGTGAACAGATCGTTGAGCACCTGGTAGAGCAGCTCTTTTTTGCTCTTGAAATATTTATAGATCAATCCTTCGGTGACGCCCGCAATCTCGGCGATTTCGGCGGTGGTCACCGAATGAAAGTCTTTGGTCCACATCAGGCGCGTGAGAGCCTCGATGATCTTTTGACGTCCCGGCGGATTGGTATGACCCTTGTGTTTCATTTCCAGCGTTCGAATGGATGGCTCTCAAATGTTGGTGAGTAATACTTACTTACATTAAAAATGTCAACCCCTAATGCCCCCACCGGAATTGGTGCATCGCCAAGACGGGACCCCGAATCGTCTTCATAATATATTTCCGGATTGCAGCTATGAATTATTTCTAAACAATTTCATCAGGGAACCGATAACCCTATTGTCCGCCGCGGCTTGACGGATCGACAATATTTCATGAGCTCCGAGGAAAAACGATGAGCCTTCTATCGAACAGAAAGCTGGGAACCAAAATTACCGCCAACACCCTGATCATGTTGCTTGTGGTCAGCATTGTTTCGACCGTGGCGGTATCGTTGATCATCCAGCGCCAGAACCGCACGCTGATTCAAAAGGCCATGGCCAACTCCACGGCCACCCTACGCTATACCATGATGGAAAGACAGGACGCGGTATTGGCCGCCGGCCGACAGATGATCGCCATCAACCGCATGGGCGAGAATCTGAACTATCTGGCGGAAAACAAGACCGCGGCCTTTACCAGCGGCGTGACCCAGGATGCGTTCAACGAGCTGGTCGATGCCGCTTTTCGCGCCGCTTCGGGCCAGAAACTGTGGAAGGTGACGGTGTATGATGCGGAGGGCCACTTGACGGCCTTTGCCGCCCTGGACGGCCAGGAAGGGTATCGGGTGGGCTTCATCGAAAACAACAATCTGCACCATGGTGTGGTCGCCGCCGGGCGCAATGCCTTGGAAAGCCAGTTGCAGGTAGCGCCGGCTGCGGAGAACCGTTGGGCAGCCGACACCTACCCCGGGGTTTCGAACCTGGGCGAGTGGGTAGGGTTCCAGACCGTCGAGCGCCAACTCTGCATGAAGGTTGCGCTTCCCGTTCTCACCGAAACCCTGAACAAGGCCACGCAAAAGGTGGAGCCCAAGGTGGTCGGCGCTGCCATCCTTCTCTACAGTCTGGATTCGCAGTTCGCCGCCTGGATCCAACGGCTCACCGGAACCACCGTGGTCGTCTTTTCCGACGATGCCTACAGCGCCGGTGATTTGGCCGATTACAAAACCATCGATAGCGTCCATTTTCGTCGGCCCGGCGTGGGGTTCGCCTCGCTGAAAAACGCCGCAAGCCTCTTTTCCACCGTAACGGTCGCTGAACAGAGCTATTTTCAAACCGCTCTGCCGCTGTTCGGCGAGGGCGGCTACTGCGGCGCCGTGGCGCTGTTGCAGCCCGATGCCGTGGCCAAGGCCAACAACCGCCAGATGATTCTCGTGCTCTGCGCGGTGGGCCTGGGGTGCATGCTGCTGGCGGCGCCCCTGACTTGGCTGCAATCTCGGACCATTGTGCGGCCGGTGAGCGATATGGTGGCCAGACTCAAGGATATCGCCGAGGGCGAGGCCGATCTGACCCAACGGCTCAAGATTCACTCGACGGATGAGCTTGGGCAGCTCGGGCAGTGGTTCAACCAGTTCCTCGATCGTCTCCAGGCCACCATCATCCAGGTCAAGGACAACGCCATTAAACTCAAGAATGCCTCGACCCACCTCA
>JAKAFO010000054.1 GCA_021819735.1 Deltaproteobacteria bacterium | reverse complement strand
CTGAATTGGAGTATCTATTGCGACATTAGGCTTCGATTCTTCGGCCGCGCGAAGGTATGCACCGCGCGGCCACCCAATGCAGACAAATAGAATGAATATGCAAACCATGGGGTTTTGTATGGGCACCATATCGACCGATACTCTGGAACCGGCCTTTATTGCCATTGTGGCCAAGCTGGCCGGCACCTCCGCGGATCGCATCCGCTTAAGCGATCGCTTTGTCGGCGACTTGGGCTTCGATAGTTTGAAGACCATGGAATGCCTGGCGCGCGTCACCGACCTTCTCGATAAGCAACCCGATATTGATGCGCTGCTCGAACGACAAACCGTGGGTGAGGTCATCAACTACCTGAGAGAGTATTTAGCTGGATAGTGTCCATCCAGGGATGAGATATTTTCTCGGCGAAAATAGCCATTCCTGGATGGGCACTTGATAGGCTTGGGAGAGGAGTCGTCATGCATCTCTTGATCAACGCCGAGGTCCGCCAGATGGCCGAGTCGGTGGCGCTGCTCAAAGCGCGGGACATTTACACCTATGGCCTTGAGGTGAGTTCGGCTTGCGATCATCGCGTCCGCGTCAACGGCGTGGAACGGATCAATTTCATCTCCAACAACTACCTCGGCTTTTCTTCGCATCCCAAAGTCATAGAAGCGGCCGCCACAGCCTTGCGCCTATACGGTGTGGGCATGGGCGGGTCGCCGCTCATGTGCGGCACCACGGCGCTGCACACCCGGCTCAAGGAAACCATCGCCGCGGTGTACCGCCAGGAAGCTGCCACGCTCTTCGCCAGCGGTTACCAGGCCATGCTGGGCGCCATCCAGGGCACCCTGGGCCGTGGCGATCTGGCGCTCATCGATCAGTTGGTACACCGCAGCATCGTGGATGGCGTAACCCTCAGCGGCTGCGACAAGCGCATGTGGCTGCACAACGATATGGAGGATCTGGGCGCCCTGCTGGCACGCACGGGCGGCAAATACAAGCGCCGGCTCATCGCCGTGGATTCGGTCTACAGCATGGACGGCGACATCGCCGACCTGCCGGCCATCAAGGCCCTGGCCGAACGGCACGAAGCCTTGATCCTGGTGGACGAAGCCCACAGCCTGGGGGTCATCGGCCCGCGGGGCCGGGGTCTCCTGGAGCACTTCGCCCTGCCCGAGGGCGCCCACATCGTCGCCGGCACCTTTTCCAAATTCGCCGGCGCCGTGGGCGGATTCGTCACCGGGCCGACCGATTTCATCACCCACCTGACCCACACGGCCTCGGCCTTTATCTTTTCGGCCTCGCTGCCGCCGGTGCAGTGCGCCGCGGTGCTCGCCGCCTTCCGGTTGTTGGACGAGGAGCCCCAATGGCACCGGCAACTGTGGAAAAACGTGCGCTACCTGCTCGACAGCCTGGCCAGCCTGGGGTTCGACACCGGACGTTCCCAAACCCCCGTCATCCCCTTGCTGATCCGCGATCCGGAAAAGGCCATGCTGTTCAACAGAAGCATTTTGGAGCGGGGCGTGTATGCTTCACCCGTGGTGTACCCCGCCGTGGCGCCGGCCGAATCGCGCATCCGGCTGGGGGTGATGGCCACCCATACCCGGGAAGATCTGGACATCGCCCTCGGGATCTTCCAAAAAAGCGGTAAAGAATTGGGCCTTATATAACGCGGCCGGACACCGCCAAAGGCACCTTTGACATTGCCGCAAGCGATCCTATTTATTGATCCATCGCCATGATCGCGCGACGGAATTCGGCGAAGGAAGGAAAGGTTCGCTATGGAAATAGATGAAAAACTCACCGGAATCGGCGAAGGGCTGCTTCCAGGCTTATTGGGTATCGAGGTGCTTTCCGTCACCCCCGGGGCAGCGGTGATGCGCATGCAGGTGGCGCGCAAGCTGCTGGCGCCCAACGGGTTCCTGCACGCCGCCTCGGTCGTCGGGCTGGCCGACACGGCCGCCGGCTACGGTACCATTGCCAGCCTGCCCAAGGGCGCCAAGGGCTTTACCACCATCGAACTGAAAAGCAATTTTACCGGCACGGCCAGGGAAGGCACCCTGCTCTGCCACGCCAATGCCGCCCACAGCGGCCGCATGACCCAGGTGTGGGACGCGAAGGTCACCCACGAACAGACCGGTAAGACCATCGCCCACTTCCGCTGCACGCAGATGATTCTATTTGACGGGTTGAACGAGTGCCTGAGTTGATAGAGACCTGCATTAATTCGTGCAATACGCATCGACCTCTTTTTCGGCCTGCTTCAACTCCTGGTCATACTTGAACTTTTTATATTTTTGGACATCCTCGTCGCGCGTTTTTCTCCAATTGCGCTTCTCATCGGACTGTTGATCGGACTGGTGGCGCCTGGGCCACTCCATTGCATATTTCTCCACTTCGGCATTTTCATATTTATCCAGGCTGGTGAACCGGAGCGTGGAGAGTCTTTCCTTGGCTTTTTTGCATTTGGCCTGCAACTCAGCTCTTTCCTTCTCTTGCCGTGCTTTCACATCCCCATTTTCTTTACTCGAAGGGCTCTCTTCTTCCGTTTTCCGAAGCCGATTTTCATTTGCCGTCTGATCCTTTTCCCACGCAGTTTTTTCGGCGCCTTCGCGTTGTATTTGTTGCGCCTCTTCCCCGGATGAAGTGATTTCTGGGGAAGATTTCGCTCGATCGCCGGCTCCGTCCGCGCCGGTATTGCTGAAATGCCTCACGCCATTGGCGTCCACCCATGAATAGACATCGGCATGGGCGCTTATCGGAACCAGAAAAAGCAGTAAAAGAAGAGCCATCGCCATTGAATCGATGCTGCTTTTCAGCATGAATCCCCTCCTTTGGACGGATATCGCCTATGCCGGCTGAGCCAGAATTCCACCGATAAAGCCTATCACATCCCCGACGACTTCATCCCGGTTGATTTCGTTGAACACTTCGTGCCTGGCGCCGGGGTAGATCTTCTCCTGGAAGCGCGCGCCGCGCAAGTGGTCCATCATGGGACGGGTGGCGTCCAGCGGCACCAGCGGATCGGCCTGCCCGTGAATCCAGAGAGTGGGCAAATCCCCCAAGTTCGAACCCTCCTCGACAGCGGCCATGGTGGCAAGCATGGCCTGGAGCATCGGCCGTTTGAAACCGCCATGCCACACCATCGGATCGGCAGCATAAGCTTCGCCTACGGCCGGGTCCCGGGAGAGCGCCCCGGGATCCAGGGGGATCTCGGGGATGGGGTCCATGCCCAGCAGAAACTTCAAACCATCCTTGGCCCCGAACATCGGGCCGGAGAGCACCAAGGCCGACAGCCTGCGGCCGTGGTGCTGGGCATAACGGGCGGCGATCATGCCGCCCATGGAGTGGCCGATGAGCACCATGGGACGCCGGGGGTGCTTTTCGGCGGCGCGCAGGGCCACCCCATGCAGGTCGGTCACGACCGCCTCGAAATCGGCGATCAACGCCGGCTCACCCGCGGAACGGCCATGACCCTCGTGGTCCGGCCCGAACACCGCGGCGCCGGCCGCATGCAGGGCATCGGCCAGATGCTGATAGCGGCCGATATGCTCGCCGTATCCGTGGCACAACAGCGCGATCCAGGCGGCTTTGGGGTTGGGCCATTCCCGGACATGACGCTCGCCGCCGCTTACGCCTGAAAATGTCCAATCCTGGGCAGTTGCCATCCTTTCCTCCTTCCGAGGAGCACGCACATGTTATTTGCCCAGCAACGGTGCCATGTAACCGAATATATCGGTGCCGCTGGCATGGGGCTTGGCTTGATCCAGAGCCGAGATCTCGGCGAACTGCCCCCGGATCTCTTCCGGCGTGATGGTCCGGTGGCCGTCGCCGATGCAGACGCCGTTGCCCGATACGACCGCCGTGCGGCCATACCAGCCGGCCCCCATCACGAAGGTCATGCCGCTGACGCTGTTCTCTTCGGAGGCCAGATAGAGCACCATGGGCGCGTTGAATTGCGGTTTGAGCTTCTCTTCCATGTTGGCCGGGAAGATATCGCTGGTCATGCGCGAATAAGCGGTGGGCGCCACCGTGTTGACCTTGATGTCGTAGTTGGCGACCTCCAGCTTGAGGCAGTTCATCAGGCCCAACAACCCCATCTTGGCCGCGCCGTAATTACACTGCCCGAAATTGCCATAGATGCCCGAGGTCGAGCTGGTGAAGATGATGCGGCCGTAGTTGGCGGCCTTCATCAGCTTGACGGCCGGCTGGGTGACGCAGAAAGCGCCTTTCAAATGCACCGCGATCACCAGATCCCACTCCTGCTCGCTCATCTTGAGAAACGACTTGTCCCGCAAAATCCCGGCGTTGTTCACCAGGATATCCACCTTGCCGAAGGCGTCGACTGCGGTCTGGACGATGTTGGCGCCGCCCTGCATGGTGGCCACAGAGTCGTAATTGGCCACGGCCTGGCCGCCGGCCGCCTTGATTTCAGCCACCACCTTGTCGGCCGCGGATTGGTCCGCACCGGCACCGTCCCGGGCGCCGCCCAGATCGTTGACCACCACCTTGGCGCCCCGGGCCGCCAGTTCCAATGCATACATGCGGCCGATGCCCTGTCCCGCGCCGGTCACGATCGCCACTCTGCCGTCATATCTGATGTCCGCCATTGCCTGCTCCTTCGATGATTGTATGGGTTGATCGCTCTGGGTCGAAAGGCCCTTATACTCCTCCTGACTGGAGAATGAAAGCATTGCGTGCACGGAAATATATTCGTCCATGCCGAACAAATTCACTTCTTTTAACGGCTTTGTTGTAATTTTTACGAAGGGTTGCTAAGAAGTTGGCACCTATTTTTCAACACCTTGATCAAGATCGGAGACCCCCATGGACAACATCGCTTTTCGACCGGCCACGGAACTGGCGCGACTGATCCGCAACCGCCGGATCTCCAGCCGTGAACTGCTCGAAATCTATCTGGCACGCATCGATCGATTCGACAAACAGATCAACGCCGTGGTCACCCTGGATGCCGAGGCGGCCCGCCGCCAGGCCCTTCGCGCCGACGAGATGCAGGCCCGGGGCGAAGTTCTGGGGCCGCTGCACGGCGTGCCGGTCACCATCAAGGATGGCTTCGAAACCGCCGGCCTGCGCACCACCTCCGGCGCGCCCATTTATAAGGACCATATCCCCCGGGATAACGCCGCGGCCGTTCAGCGCTATGTGGACGCCGGGGCCGTCATCATGGGCAAGACCAATGTGCCTTTGTTCTGCGCCGACTCCCAAAGTTTCAATGCCCTCTTCGGCACCACCAATAACCCCTGGGACTTGACCCGCACGCCCGGTGGCTCGTCGGGCGGCGCCGTGGCGGCCCTGGCCGCCGGGTTGGCCGGCCTGGAGCTGGGCAGCGACATCGCCGGCTCGATCCGCTTGCCGGCCGCCTGGGCCGGGGTCTACGGCCACAAGCCCACCTACGGCATCGTGCCCTTCCGCGGCCACATTCCGCCGCCGCCGGGCATCCTGTCGGAAGCGGACCTGTCGGTGGCCGGGCCTTTGGGCCGAAGCGCCGGCGATCTGAAGATAGCCCTCAAGATACTGGCCGGCCCCGAGGGCTTGCAGTCCGTGGGTTGGAAACTGGCCCTGCCCCCACCCCGGGCCAAGCGCCTGAAGGATTACCGCGTGGCCGCCTGGCTGGACGACGCGGCCATGCCGGTGGACCGTGAGGTGGCCGACCGCCTGCGCGAAACGGTGGCCGCGCTGCGCAAGGCCGGGGTCCGGGTGGATGACGCCGCCCGGCCGGCGATGCCCACGTCGGAGGCATTGCGCACATTTCAACAACTGCTGACCCCCATCATCGCCACCGGTTTTCCCAAACAGGTCATGGAGGCCTTCAAGCAAATCGCCCAAGCCAAAGATGATGGGAGCGACCTGGCCCGTTTCGCAAGAGACGCCCTGTTGAGCCATCGCGAATGGCTGGGGGCCAATGCCAAACGCCATTCCCATCGCCGCATCTGGGCCGACTTCTTCCGGGACTACGATATCCTGCTCTGCCCGGCCGGCAGCGTAACGGCCATCGAACACAACACCGCCGGCACCCAGATGGACCGGCGCATTACCGTCAATGGGCAATCGCAACCGTATGGCCTATTGATCGCCTGGGCCGGCATCTTCACCTATGTCTATCTGCCGGTCACCTGCGTGCCGGTGGGGCGCACTTCGGGCAATCTGCCGGTGGGCATGCAGATCGTGGGTCCTTATCTGGAGGACCGCACGACCATCGATTTTGCCGAGCGCCTGGCCCGGGAGATCGGCGGATTCGCGCCACCGCCGGGGTATTGATGACCAAGACCATCTATGTGCGCCGAAAGCGCCAGTTGGATAGGTAGCTACCGCCCGAAGATCTGATCGAAGCGCATCAGCAGCGCCAAGTCGCCCGCCACCGTATAGGCTTTGGACACGAACAACTGTTGGCCGTCGCCCTTGCCGGTGAGGATATCCATCCACACCCCGAAGGGCGAGCGGACCACCAGGCTGGGCTGGGCCGCCGCGCCGTCGAACGCCTGAATCGTGCCGTCGGCGATTTTGAAATGGCAGGCGCCCTCCACCTCGCCCGAGAAATCGAATTGAATCGTCGCCCGGGTATCGCCCGCTTTTTGGGGGTTAAACCCCATGGACATGAGCATCATGAAGCTTTCCAGGGAGTCCGGTCGGGGCGGCCGGCCGCGCTCCGCAAACTCCTTGACGGTCAACCCTTCGGCAATGCAACTCTTCCACATCAGGTTACCCATGGTGCGCCACGCTATCGGGTCTTCCTCGATTTTTTGCTCGAACAGCGCCAGGGTTTCGGCCGAGACTTGACGGTTTTGCACCAGCTCGCGACCGGCTTGGTGGGCCGCCGCCAGAATGCTCTGGGCCTTGGGGGCGTAGTAAGCGGTGGTCAGGGCTTCGGCGCCGGGCCGATAGAGTTCGGCCAGCAGCTTCTTGGCGAAGATGAATCGTGCCCAGGACGAGAGTTGATCGAACACCGAGGGTTCGTGGAAACCGGCCACCGACAGCATCACCATGCCCGGATGCGGATGGCGCAGGGGATGCACCGTGCGGCCTTGATATTCCATCAAAAAGGGCTGGAGTATGGGCAGGGTGCGCTCGATGAAGGCCTTCAGGGTGGCGTTGACCGTGAAATGGTAAAGCGGTGTGGCGCACACCACGATGTCGGCGGCCAGGAACTTGGGAAAGAGCGTGGCGCTCATGTCGTCCTTGTGGACGCACACGCCCGGCGTTTTGGTCCAGCAGGTGAAGCAGCCGATACAGTTTTTGATCTTCTGCTGGCGCAGGTGAATCACATCGACCTGCGCGCCGGCGGCCTGCATGCCTTGAACGAGATGGGAAAGCAAAAGCTCGGTCTTGCTCTGTCCTTCACCACGCGGACTCGAATTAAGGGCGAGTACTTTCAAGGGATTCTCCTTTGACGAGGTTGTATTTGGCCGGGATGGCGGCGGATCGTAGACGCGTTGGCAAGCATCATAGAAAGGGGCGTGCGCCAAGTCAACCCTTGAACGGTCCATCGTTTTGTGTTCTAATTCGGACAGTAGCATTCAGCGCGTCGGACCCTGAACGGATCTCAACCCGATGACTCCCGACGCCACCGGTCCCATCCTTATCATCAACCTTTCCGGCACCATCGATCATCGGCTATCGAAGGAGACGATATGGAGGAACTTCAGCAGCAACAGCAACGCTTCCTGCGCCGGGCCTTCGTCAAAAAGGTTCTGCGCCGCATCATCGGTCTGATCGTCCTGCTGTGTCTGGCCTACGGCCTGGTGGCCCTGGTGTACGCCTCCAAGACCATCTACAAGGTCAAAATGAACTACGCCGTGGTCTTGGAGCGGCTGGGCGGCCGACGCGAAGCGGTAACCGCGGTGGGCTGGCACGTGCGCCTGCCGTTTTTCACGCGCATCGAACAGGAGGTGACCCTGATGAACCAGCAACTGCTGCTGGGCGGTCAGGAGGAGCCGATGCGCATCATCTCCAAAGGCAACGTGGCCCTGTGGACCTCGGCCGTGCTGACCTACCGCATCCGCGATCTGAATGTCTGGGCCATCGAAAACCAGAACCCCATGAATCTGCTGCAAGGCGATTACGACGGCATCGTCAAGGATCTGCTGCAAGCCGAACCGGTGGACAAGCTCATCTCCGATCGCGAACAGGTCAAAGACAAAATCTACGCGGCCCTCAAAGCCCGGGCCATCAACCAGGGTGGCCCCACCCTGGAGGGCAAATACGGCATCGAAATCGTCAGTTTCGTGCTCAAGGAGACCCGCTTCGGCGATAAGCTGGTGGAGGCCACCGAGGAGAAGAAGCGCCGCGAACTGATCGCCGAGGCCGAAAATTACGCGGCCGATCAAGAGGCCAGCCGCATCCGCAAACTCTATGCCGCTTATGTGGACGGCATCCAAGCCCTGCAAAAGAGCATCGGCCGCCCGGACGGCTCGACGGACAATGCCATCCTGCAATTTTTGACCCAGCAAAAATGGGCCACGGCCTATGAGAAGGACCAGGAGGGTCAGAACACCATCGTGATCCAGAATACCGAATCGTCGCCGGCCCTGACCCTGCCGGCACCGGCGCGGCCGGAGGTAAAAGCGGAAAGCAAAAAGTAGAAAGTTAAGGTGTTGCCATGGCCCGCCGTCTGACCCGCAAAGTGACCTATGTACGCCTGCCCGAACAGCGTATTCACGAAATCCAGGCACTGGTGGAATCGTGGTCCTTCGAAACCCGGGCCTTCATGCGCGCGCGACTCAACCAGTACAAGCCGCCGGCCGGCTGGCTCAACGCCGCCATCGAATGGCTGCTGGCCTTCTTCATGGAAACCCCGGACAAAAGCTTCCAGGTGCTCAGGGACCCGAACATCCTCACCGATTGGCAGCAACGCTTCGCCTTGTCGGGCCAGGCCAACCCCCAGGATGCCTGGAACCGCATTCTGGAAAAGGAGGTTACGGCCAGGGATTATCTCTACCTGCTGAGCCTGCTGGACCAAAGCCTGACCGACGTGCACGTGCCGGTGGAGCTGCAAACTCTGTTCGAGAAGATCTACCGCGCCCATATCCGCAAGGAGTACATGGCCGACCCCACCATCCCCAAGGCGCCGTTGCTGCTCTTCGTCGGCCCGTCGGGCAGCGGCAAGACCTCCACGGTGACCCAGGCCATCGAACGCGTGATCTTCAACGACCAGGTGCTGCCGGAGATCGACCTGGAGCAGAAGAAAGAGGCCCTGCTGGCCAACGAGCCCTTCTGGAAGAGCGTGGAGGAGATCGACCCCTCGCTGGCCATGGAGATCGCCCGCCTCAAGCGGCTCAAATTCTACAAGCGTCTTTCTGGTCTGCCGGTGATCAACTGGCTCTTCAGCCACTCCATCCGCCGCCACCTCTCGCTGCTGGAAGAACAAGGTCTGCATGTGGATTACGCCATGGTGACGCCCAACGACTACCAGACCGCCTTGGCCGGCGAACCGGGCAATTACTTCAAGCGTGCCCTGGGCGACGCGCGCAAGCCTTCGATCCGCCACGTGGAAGAGGCCCACAGCGCCTTCGGCCGCGTGGAGAGCCACGCCGGCGGCGCCGAGCGCCAGCAGCGCACCCTCATCGACACCTCCAATATCGTCATCGACGAGATCATCAGCGGCAAACGGGACTGCCTGCTCATCGCCACCACCGATCAGCCCGAACGGTTCGATGCCGCCATTTACCGCCGCTTCGTGGAAAAGGGCCAAATCGTCAACATTGCCGATTTCTGGAAGAATCCGGCCAACCTCAAAGAGGTGGTGCGCCTGGAGCTGCAACGCCACGATATCGCCGTGCGGCCGCAAGAAACCGCGCCCCGTCAGGATCGCCCGGCCAGCATCCGGTCCGAAGCATTGGAGCAAACGGTGGAGTGGATCTACAAAGTCTTCAACGAGCGCACCCTGAAGGTGATCCCCTCCTATGTGCGCAAATTGATCCACTCCATCGTCGAGATTAAAAAAGATTTCGACACGGCTTACCTGCAGGACCCCATGCTCGTGCGCCGGGCCTTCGAACTGGTGGCCCAGAACTCCTACGGAGACCTGTACAAGAAAATCGTGGACCGCATGGACCGCCAAGTGCGTTGGGAAGAGTACGTGGGCGGCATCAAGGACATCTTCTCGGAGATGGTCAACAACTGCCTTTACTACAATATCGAGGAAGAAAAAGGGGTCGTGCTCAACGGGCCGCCGGGCGGCGGCAAGACCTTCCTGGTGCGCACCTGGCTCAGCGAAAACAAGGATGTCCACGACATCGCCACCAGCGCGACGGCCCTGCAAGACCCGGCCAATCCCATCGACGGCGCCGTGGAGAACATGGAAAAACTCTTCGACATCGCCAAGATGATCGCTCCCACCGTGATCTTCTTCGACGAGGGCGACGCCCTGGCTCCCCGGCGCAGCGCCTCGGGCGGCTCGCCCACCGACAAGCTGACCAACCGCTTCCTCAACCTTATCGACGGGGAGGTTCCCCTGCACCGCGTCTTCACCGTGCTGACCACCAACCGGCTGGACATCATCGATCCGGCCCTGGTCCGTTCCAAACGCCTCAAGGTGCTCGAGATCAGCGGCATGATGAGCAAGGACGATATCCAGAGCATCGTGGCCATCGCCTTGGAAGGCATCCCCCTGGCCCCCCATCTCTCCATCCAATCGATCCTGGAGGCGGCCCAGGGACTGTGCAACACCCCGGCCGATTACGCCGCCTTCGTGGAGAAAGCCAAGGCCCTGCGCAGCACCGAATACGAAGTCCTGCTGCGATTGCGTCAAATGGAAAACGCCGACCGGGAGAACAAGCTCAACTTCATCAAGTTCAACCTCAAGACCCTGATGGGCATCGTGGAAGCCATCGACCTGGCCCCTGCCCTGCGCGCCCAGATCAAAGCCGCTCCCCTGGCCATCGCCGATCATTTCGACCCGATCAACGCCGCCTGCCGGCGCATCCAGGCCCCCGAGCAGTATCCCCTGACCCGGACCCATTTGCAGTCGGCCAAGTTGGAGATTTCCCAAAGTCCCACCAAAAAAGGCAAGGTGCAGCTCGACGAATTCCTGGAGGCCGAGCTGAGCCAGGAGCCCCAGGTGGGTTTCATCATCGGCGTGGGCGCCAGCGATGTCGCCGGCGTGCTGCTGCCCATCGCCACCAGCCTCACCTATCGGGTCTCGGACCGCAATGTGCTGGTCACCGGCGCGGTCTCGTCGTCCTCGGCCGCCGGCGCCGAACTGGAGATGGCCGTGCAGATGACCCAGCAGTCGGCCCAGGAAGCCTTGACCATGGTCAAGAACTACTTGCAAGGGTTGGACCCCAAGGTGAGCACCGCCCGTCTGCTCGGCAATTTTCTGGAAGACTATACCATCCACCACCAACTGCTTTCGGCCTCGTACAACGTGGGCGGCCCCTCGGCCGGCTATGCCCTGGCCATCAACACCTTGTCGGCCCTCATGCTGATCCCCGTATTCAACGACTTCGGCATCACCGGCGCCCCTTGGACCAAAGGGGTCAAACCCGGCGAGGTGGGCGGCTCGGTGATCATCGGCGGTCACAAGAAAAAGGCCGAAAAGGTGCTGACCTACCTGCGCCGCATGTACATGCCGCTCAAAAATTACATGGATTTGGAGCAGGACTTCCTCATGGGTTACTGGTCCCAGGACAAGGATATCCTGGGGGTGACCCATTTCGGAGATCTGATCCCCGAAGTGGTCTGCCTGGACCCGGCCTACGAAGAACGGTTGCGGGAGCTCATTCACCTGCGCATCCAATACAAACTGGCCAAGTACAAGAACGAGCCCCCCTCCCCCGGCACCAAGGAACGCATCCTGACCATCAAGGAGGCCCTGCGCGCCGAAGTGGAAAATCGCATCCGCGAGCGTCTCAAAGCCCTGCGCCACTACCTGCGCAGCCCCACCCGCGATCCGCATCTATCCCTGGCCGAGATCTATCGCTACAAACCCGGTCCTGTCGCCGATTGGACCGAACCCCTCCTGCGCCTGGTGGAGCGCTTGAAACCGCGCAGACCCCCGCTGCCCAAAGAGTAAGGGGCTGCCGTTCGCGCGTGCTTTCCACAAAACACCCCCACTCGCCCAACCCAATAATATTCTAATAAATCAGTTATATAGCTAAACACCGAGCGCGATCCGGTTCCGGGCAGGCGCTTTGATTCTAATCTTTTTAAATTAGGTGCCGAAAATAAAAGAGCATGCACCACGATTTGCAGAGTGGCGCTCTGTGGACAATACAAATAGTGCGTCGATTACATGGGATAAACGCCAGCAGGTATAATTGGCGGAGGGTTCATGAAAAGCAATAAAGACTCATTGATGCCCGCCTCGAACGAGGGGCTAAACAAGATTGAGCTGCACCCCATCACGCTCTCCTTTCAAGGCACTCTGGAAAAGGACTTCCTTGAAAATTACTTCGTCAATTCCCTGAGGATGGTGCGTCTCTCACTTCTGGCGGGCATCGTGCTTTATGGGCTTTTCGGAATCCTGGACGCCATCCTGATTCCGGAAATCAAAAACAAGCTCTGGATCATCCGCTTCGCCGTGGTGTGCCCGTTTATGATGGGGATGATCGTTTTTTCCTATTTTCCAGTTTTTAAAAGATATTTCCAACCGGCCATGGCGCTGACCATGATCGCGTCCGGCGGCGGCATCATTTACATGATCGCCATCCTGCCGGCGCCCATCAACCAGATGTATTATGCCGGTCTGATCCTGGTTTTCATCTGGGGCTACACCTTTACCCGCGTGCGCTTCGTGGCCGCCTCCACGGCCGGCTGGATCCTGGTGGCGCTCTACGAACTGGTGGCCACCCAGATCATCCAAGGCACTTTTTCGATTCTGCTCAGCAACAACTTCTTTTTCATCAGCGCCAATCTGGTGGGGATGTTCTCCTGCTACTTCATCGAACTCTATACCCGCAGGGACTTTTTCCTGGCCTTCCAACTGGAAAACGAGCAGGAGAAGGTCAAGATCGTCAACCGCCGCCTCGAAAAGATCGTGGCCAAACGCACCGCCCAGTTGCTGGATAAGAACAAGGAATTGAGCGAGGAGATCGAGGAACGCAAGCGCGCCGAGCATCGCCGCGCCGAATTGGAATCCAAATTCCAGGAAGCCCAGAAGCTGGAGGCCATCGGCCGCCTGGCCGGCGGCATCGCCCATGACTTCAACAATCTATTGATGGGCATTCAGGGCAACACCTCCCTGATGCTCCTTAAAACCAAACCGGATCACCCCCATTACGAAAAGCTCAAAAACACCGAGCAGTACGTCATCCGCGGGTCCGAGTTGACCAAGCAGTTGCTCGGGTTTGCTCGCCGCGGCAAGTATCAGGTCCATCCCACCAACCTCAATGCGCTGATCACCGAATCTTCGAATCTCTTCGGTCGCACCAACAAGGAAGTGGCGATCCATCTCGAACTCGAAAAGGAATTGTCGGTGGTGAGCATCGATCGCGGGCAGATCGAGCAGGTCTTGCTCAATTTGTTGATGAACGCCTGGCAGGCCATGCCCGGCGGCGGCAGCCTGCGCATCAAGACCGAAAACGTCACCCTGGACTCGTCCCGGGTGCAGGGACGCGAAGCCAAACCCGGCAACTATGTCAAGACCAGTGTGATCGATACCGGCATCGGCATGGATGCCAAGACCATGCAGCGCATCTTCGATCCTTTCTTTACCACCAAGGAGATGGGACGCGGCACCGGCATGGGCCTGGCCTCGGCCTATGGTATCATTCAAAATCATGGCGGCTTTTTCGAAGTCCAGAGCGAGGTAGGCGTCGGCAGCACCGTCGCCTTCTTCCTGCCGGCGACCAACGAGACCGTGGTCCCGGATGTAAAACCGGAACAAAGCAAGATTCTCCACGGCTATGAAACCATTCTGTTGGTGGACGATGAAATCATGATCACCGACGTGGCCTCGGAAATGCTGCAAAGCTTGGGGTATAAAGTGAAGGTGGCCATGGACGGCCAGGAAGCGCTCGAAATCTATGCCGTCGAAGGGCCCAAGATCAATCTGGTGATCCTCGATCTGATCATGCCGGGCATGAGCGGCGGCAAAACCTTCAGCCTGCTCAAGGAGATGAACCCGGACATCAAGGTCCTGCTCTCCAGCGGATACAGCTTGTCCGAAGAGGCCAGCATCATCTTGGAGAACGGATGCAACGGCTTTATCCAAAAGCCTTACAACATCAACGATCTGTCCAAAAAAGTCCGTGAGGTTCTCGATCAAGCCCGAGGTAACTCGGTGGTGGGCGACCGGCGCGATGCAAGCACGCTTTTGGCAGTGTGATGCACCACTTTTTATCCAACAGCTCCTGGTTCGATGCGAACCAAGAGCTTCCGAGGGGTAAAGGAGTTGAAATGGCGACGTTAGAAAAAGAGTTCGTTGAGGTCTTCAAAGAGCTGGAAAGCGGTCATCTGGAGCTGCGCAAAAAACTGAATAGCCTGACCGACAAGGGCAGCGCCCTGGAAGAACGCCTGACCCGCGAAATAGAAATCTTCGAACCCTGGCGCTTCAAACTCATGGATAAGCTGGGAGGAATGACCGCACGCTTCCAGAAAAACGAAGATGAGGCGCACCGGCGCTACATCCGGGAATCGAAGTATTTCGAAGCCGTTCAGGAAGCCCCCTTTTATTGGCGCATCATCAATAAACCCAACGGCTACGCCGGCGATGCCCAGATGATGACCTTCATTTACCGCAATCAGTTCGAAGGCAAGACGCCTTTCGGCATGTTTCTGCACAAGCACGCCGTCTCGACCAAAGCGTGTCAGGCGGTGCGCAACCGCAAACTCTTCCTTACCCAACAGATCATCAAGGTCAACGGCGGCAACATCATGAGCCTGGCGGCCGGTCCGGCCCAGGAGATCACGGAGCTGCTCGATACCTACAAAGACGACCATTTCAAGTTCCTGGCGTTGGACCACGACATGGAGACGTTGAAAGCCTATGACGTTTCCGACCGCGAACCGCGCTTCAAGTATGCCCTGGCCAATGCCTTCCAGATCATCTCGGGCAACTATCTGACCGCCCGGCCGAGAAAGCTGATGGAGCAATTCTGCTCTCCCCGCAAGGATTTCCAAGGCTTCCGGTTTGTCTTCAGCCCATTGAAATACGAGATGAACTACTTGCAGAAAGAGAGCTTCGACCTGGTCTACAGTTCAGGCCTGTACGACTACATCCAGACCTTCCCCCTGGACGACAGCAAAGGCACCGTGGCGCTGACCAAAAACCTTTTCGACCTGCTCAAGCCCGGCGGCACCCTGGTGGTGGGCAACTTCACCCACGGCAACCCGCCGGACCTCAAATTCGTCATGGAGTATGTCTATCACTGGTTCCTCTTCTACAGGGACGAGCAGGACATGCTGGAGTTCGCCCGGTCGATTCCCGAGAGCGACATTCAGGAAATCTCGGTGGTCAAAGAGTCCCTGGGCATCAACTACTTTCTCAAAATCACCAAGAAAGCCGCATAGCCGCGTCCCAGCAGTCCCTCATCCATGAATACCCTCGCCGTGAAGCCCATGCGAGGGTTTTTTTATTACCCAACCGACAATCGGTTGAGTCCAGACGCATGCCATAGTAGAAGGTGTTTCCAACAAAGCCGCGCCTTTGGAAAGGGAATGCCATGAACTTTTTGAAATACCATGCCCTGGGGAACGACTACCTGGTGATCTCGCCGCGGGATGCGCCCGATGGGCTCACTCCGGAACGGATTCGCCGGATCTGCCACCGCAACTACGGTGTCGGCTCCGACGGTATCCTGTTCGGGCCTTTGGAGAGCCGGGTCTGTGATTTCGGGTTGCGCATCTTCAATCCCGACGGCAGCGAGGCCGAAAAGAGCGGCAATGGGTTGCGCATTTTTGCCCGGGCCTTGTGGGACCGGCAGCGGGTCGCTCAATCGCCGTTCACGGTTGAGACCCTGGGCGGCGCGGTGACCTGCACGGTGGCGCCGGGCGGCCGTTCGGTCACCGTGGCGATGGGGCGGGTCAGTTTTCAGAGCACGGACATCCCCGTCGTCGGCCCCCACCGGGAGGTGCTCAACGAAGAGATCGTCGCCGCCGGCCGCAGCTTCACCTTTTGCGCCGCCACGGTGGGCAACCCCCACTGCATTGTGTTCTCCCCGGCCCCCTCGCCCGAAGAGGCCTGCCGGTATGGCCCCTTGATCGAAACCGATGCGCGCTTCCCCAAGCGCACCAATGTGCAATTCATGCGGGTGATCGACCGGGAAAACATCCAAATCGAAATCTGGGAGCGCGGCGCCGGCTACACCCTGGCATCGGGCAGCAGCAGCACGGCCGCGGCGGCAGTGGCCAGGCGCCTGGGACGTTGCGGCGACCGGATTTGCGTGCATATGCCGGGCGGCCGCCTCGATCTGCTTTTCGATGCGGATTTTTCGGCGACCATGACCGGCCCTGTGACGCGGGTGGCCGAAGGCAACATATCGGAAGAGATGTTTTCATGATCTGATTGTGGCTTGAAATAGCCAACCGATTGTGTGAAAATGTCAAAGATATTTCGATGGATTCAGGTTACCCAGGTTGTCTCTATCCAGCTCGAAGCACATGAAGTTAGGCCTGACCGATAAAGGAGGAGTGGTATGGGTAGGAAAAGGAAAAGCATTGTGAGCCTGGTTTCGGGAATGACTTTGGCAATCGGAACGGCGACCGCGGGGCCGCCAACCCCCGTGGTGGTTGGGTCCCCTGCCCCCCAACAGAAAATCACGGTCACTAGCCCCAATACGCAAATCCCTACCGCGACGCCGCCTTCGGCGATAAAGATCAAGGAAGATGCCAAGCCCGGCCAGAAGCTGATGGATAACAACCTAGGCAAAACGACTTCGAATCAAACGAAGATAAACGAAAATGTGAAGCCAACGACACAACCACCGGTGAAGGTTTTGGATGACGCCACCGCCGGCAAAGCGTATGACTTGACCCGGCGATAAGCCCTACAGAGGCCTGGATAAATCCCCTGAAACGGTAGGGCCGTTCCCTCCCTTCAGACAGGCTCGCATAAAAGCGCCCTTGCTTCCGAGGTTTCCATGATCGTCGATCTTGTTGCCATGCCGTGGGGGGACTTCGGATCCCCCTCCGCGGCCTTGGGCGCTCTATCTGCTTACTTGCGCCACCATGAGCCCGGTTTCCAAGTCACATGCCACTCGGAGCATCTGGCGGTTTCGGAACGCATCGGGAGCAAGGTCTATGGAGCGATAAACGATAAGCGCCTGATCGCCGATTATCTGTATCTCGCGCTCCTCTATCCCGATAGGCGTGCGTCATTGCGCGCGGCCTTCGGACCCTTGGCCCTCTCTTTTACCAATGGCACGCCCGAATCTCTTGCGATTGGCGAGGGCTCCTGGGAACTCCTTTTTGACCGCCTCCACGGGCAACTGAGCGACCATCTGAATGAGTTGGCGTCCGCGCTGGCCCTCACGTCCGACGTCGTCGGTCTCACCACCTCCTTGCTTCAAACCTTTCCCAGTCTGGCGCTTGCGAGGCGAATCAAAAGCTTGGCCCCCAGCGCGCGCATTGTTCTGGGGGGCGCATCCGTGCAGGGCCAACTCGGCCTTTCCATCTTACAGGAATTCGATTTCGTGGATTACGCCATCCAGGGAGAGGGCGAGCAACCTTTGGCAACACTGCTTCGGGATCTAGCCGAAGGACGCACGGTTGATCCGGCCCTGCCGGGACTTATCACGCGCGCGGCGGCAGAACATCCCGCGCTGCTGGAATGTCGCTGGGAAGCAGCCGATCTGGATCTATTGCCGCCGCCGGATTACGACGAATATGCCCGCAGGGCCGATCAATTCAGCATTATCTGGAACATCCCGGTGGAAGGATCGCGCGGCTGCTGGTGGGATCGGTCCGCGAAAACCGGAAATCCTCGTGATCGCTGTTACTTTTGCAATTATTCGATTGGCACCTACCGCGAAAAAAAGGCGTCCAGGTTAGCCCGGGAAGTTGATTTCCTGGCCACGCGTTACCAGAACGTACGGATTGCTTTCTGTGACAATGCCGTACGCCCCCATGGGGTGACCCAACTGGCAAAAGCCTTGAAGAAAAAGAAAGAACAGCTTTTCTTCTTCGTTACGCTTCGCGCCAATATCTCACCGCGTGAAATCCTCAGTCTGCATGAAGCCGGCATGGGGCGCTGTGAATGCGGTATCGAAGGTCTTTCCAGCTCGTACCTGAAGCGCATCAATAAAGGCACCACCGTCATCCAAAACCTTCAGGTTATGAAGACCTGTCACGAACTCGGCATCTGGAACAATACCCATTTGATTACAGAGTTTCCCGGGTCAACCGCGGCGGAGGTCGCGGAAACCGCCCATACCATTCGCGATGTTGCGCTGGCGTACTATCCATCCGCAACGATTGGCGCGTTCTGTCTTTGCGTTGGGAGCACGGTGGATCGGTTGCGCGAGGCGTATGGCATCACCAACATCAGGAATTTCGAGGAGTATCGTGGCTGCATGCCCGACAAGACCTGGACGCGCTTGCAGCTTGTCGATCGGATTTGGGACGCGCCTGTGCCGGTGGACTGGACTCCTGTGCGCGAGGCGTGCGATCGGTGGTATGAACTGCATGAACGTTTGCGAAAAGACGAGCGCTTCCCGTTTACCCATCCACTTTACTATCATGATGGCGGCAGCTTCCTGGAAATCGTGGATCGTCGTCACGGCTGCCGTACGCTGACCTTACCCGAGCCCTGGCGTTCGGTCTACCTATTCTGCATGGAAATCCGCAGCCATGCCCAGCTATCGGAACGCTTTGCCAGCTCTGCAACCGAGCTTGACCCCATCATCGAACGATTGGTGGCCGAAAAGGTTTTATATCAGGAAGACAGCCACTACCTTTCCCTGGCCGTGGCTACGACGCCGGAGCTTGCGTCGCGCCGCATCCGGGCCGCCTCCCGCCGCCGCTCAACACGTCGCGCTTCGCCGTAGAAAAGGGGTAAAGCGCGTGGGGGGATCGTGTGGGCTTCGCGGGCTCATGGCCGCACCCAGCGGCCGGCGATGCACATGGCCTCGATAGTGCCCAGCGCCTCGACCAGGTTCTCCGGTGGGCCGTTCACGGCTATAAAATCGGCGCGGCGGCCGGTCACCAACTCGCCCCGCTCCGCCATGCCCAGCAAACGGGCTGCATGGCCCGTAGCGCATGCTATGGCCGCTTCCATGGTCAACCCGGCCGCCACCAGCAATTGCAATTCCCGCCGCACGGCCGCGCCATGGTCCACCCCCTGGCTGCCGGCGTCGGTGCCGAGGGCCATGACGACCCCTAAAGCCTGCGCCTGGTGCACCTGCGCCAATTGATGGTCCGTGGTGCGACGGGCCACCTCTCGCTGGGCCGGCGTCAACCCCTCGGCCTGGGCTAAAGCCGCCATGGGGATGAGGGTCGGCACCCAGACGATACCCAGTTCGGCCATGCGCCGCAGGTTCTCCGGCCCCATGAAATAGCCGTGTTCGATGGAGTCGCAGCCCGCCGCGAGGGCCATACCGACGGCGTTTTCGCCGTTGGCATGGACCATCACCGGTCTTCCGGCCGCATGGGCGGCAGCGGCCATCGCCTGCAACTGATCCTGGGAGAACTGGGGCGGCCCCTGGTGGCCGAAGCGGTCGATGCTGTTGAGGCCGGACTGGATCAGCTTGAGGTGATCGCCGGCGGCCAGACCCGACGCTACGGCCTGGGCCGGCGGCCGGTCCGTCGGCAGCGCCCGGCCGATCATGGCGCCGTAGCGTCCCTGGACGTGCCACGCCGGTCCGGCGGCCTTCACGGTTGGCGCCGTCGCTGTATCTGAACTTTCCGGACGAAACGCCAGCGTGATACCGTGACGATCCCCGCCATCCCGCACCGCCGCGACGCCACGCTGCCAATGGGCCTGCAAGTGCGTTCGAATTGCGGCGCGAACCTGCTCCGGTGCAAAAGTCAATTGGGCCTTGCGGACCTGAACATCTTCCGTTCCCGAAAATACCAGGTGCACATGGGCATCCATGAGCGCCGGCAGCACAGTGGCATGGGAGAGGTCGACGATCAGCCGGTGCTCATCGCGATAGGGCTCGACCGCCAGGATCTGACCGGCGCGCAACACAAGGCAGACATCCTTGAGCGCCGGACCGCCCCGGCCGTCCACGAGCCAGCCCGCGCGCACCCGTTTGCTTTCGGCATCATGGGCTGTCGTCATCGCCAACTTCCTCTCCCCTGGCATCATGCCGGTTTGAGCACGCCCGTCAGGTAGCGCCGGAGTAAATCCAGCGCCAGCATGGCAAACATCTGCTTGTTCATCTGGCGCTGCCCGAAAGAGAGCGTCAACCGCCGGCTGATGGTCTCTTCGGGGCCGGCCAGGGCGCTGCAAATGGTGCCCACCGGCTTTTCCGCCGACCCGCCGCCGGGCCCGGCGATGCCGGTGGTGGCCAATCCGTACGTAGCGCCGGCGGCCCGGCGTGCCCCTTCGGCCATCTGGCGGGCGGTCTCTTCGTCCACGGCCCCTTTGCGGGCCAGCGTCTCTTCGGACACGCCCAATACTTTTACTTTACTGTCATTGGCATAGACCACGGCCGACAAGAGAAAGTATTCCGACGAACCCGCGGTGTTGGTCAGCCAGTTGGCGATCAGGCCGCCGGTGCAGCTTTCGGCCACGGCCAGGGTGGCGCCGCGCTGGCGCAGCAGTTCGCCCACTTCGGCGGCCATACTGCGCTCGTTCACGGAAAAAACATTGGGGGTCAGCCGCTCCCGCGCCCACTGCACCGCCTCGGCCAATCGCGCCTCACCCTGGGCCGCATCGGTACTGTTCAAGTAGAGTTTGACCTGAATCTCGGGAAACTTGGCGCGCAGCCCCAGTTTGATGTCGGGAAAGGCACTGGAGATGGCGGCCACGCGCTCGCCCACGGTGCTCTCGGGCAGACCGAAGGTGGAGACCACCCGCGTCAGGCGAAACTGGGGGGTCGCTCCTTGCAGAGCGTGCAAGGCCGGCAGCACCTGTTCGTGGAGCATGGCGCGCATTTCATGGGGCACGCCGGGCAGGAAGAAAAAAGTACAGCGGCCGATGCGCATTTGAAAACCGGGGGCCGTTCCCAGGGCATTGTAGAGGCAGCGCGCACCTTGGGGGAAATAAGCCTGCTTGCGGTTGGAATCGCTCATGGGGCGTCCGCGCTTGCGGAAGAATGCTTCGATCTCTTCCAAGGCCCGGGCGTCGGCGACCAGGGAAACGCCGGCCGCCTGGGCCGCGGCCTCGGCACTCAAGTCATCCTGGGTGGGTCCCAGCCCGCCGGTGACCACGGCCGCATCGGCCCGAGCGCCGATCTCCTTGAGCACCGCCACCAGCATGGACAAGTCGTCGCCCACGGCCAGGTGCCGGGTGACTTCGATACCGTTTTGCTCGAGCAGTTCGGCGATCAAGGCGGAATTACTATCCACCAGTGCGCCGGTGCGAATTTCATCGCCGGTAGCCAATATTTCCGCTTGCATAGGTTTTATTCCTTTTGGCCTCGAAGCATTTGCTTTGCTATGTACAGGTTCACCCTTATGCCCGAAATAAAAAAGGCCCACGCGATCGCGCAGGCCTTTGGCATCTAGTTGGAGGCGGCATCCGGATTTGAACCGGAGAGTGGAGGTTTTGCAGACCTCTGCCTTACCACT
>JAKAFO010000361.1 GCA_021819735.1 Deltaproteobacteria bacterium | reverse complement strand
AATGGACACTACGTGTATCTCGCCGTTCACGGAGATCTCAACCCCCGGAAATAAATGGATGCATCGGTATCCCTCCGGCTTCTCGGCCTCAATCTCTATCTTTGCCTGCTGGAGCAGGTCAATCCATGCACCGCTGTTGTGGTCGGTGATGGCCACGCAATCGATGCCTGCCCGCATGTAGTCGAGCAGCCACTCTTTCGGAGTGCGTTGCTTCAATTGGGTCTGCCGCGGGCCTTTGCCGTAGTCATCGGAGCCCATCGGCGTATGCGCGTGGAAATCGAATTTCCACCACCGTGCGCCATTCCATTTCCATTCGGTCATGTTCATCTCTCCGCGATAGGATTGCCTGGCCGCACCACATAAGGGGTTAGAGGTTTTTATTTAACACCGTGACAACCAAAATGCCACTTTTAGGGGGGCGCTTGTTTCTAGTTTTTATGATGCTGGTCTATCTTGTCTTCAGCCGCTTGCCAAGAAGTTCGTAAACCTTATCCCTGCGGCCCACGCAAATGACAAATATGCTGATGGCTTCATCTTCCACGAGGTAGGCCAGTCGGTAGCCGACCGCCGCCAGCTTGATTTTGTAAAGGTTCGGGTAGCCCCGGAGCCTTGCCGAGGGAACATGGGGGGTTTCGAGTCTATGTCGCAAATGGGTTTTGAACTGTGTCCGTATATGGGGGTCCAGCTTTTGCCACTCTTTGTATGCGCTTTTGAAAAACTTGAGCTTATAGGTCATCTATGGAGACCTCGACGGCATCGTCTTTTTCATTCTTGCGCGCTTCGTAAATCCTTCCCAGTTCAACGTCTTCGGCGATTTGCAGGAGCCTTTCGTAAACGTCGGGCGGCACGATATAGGCCGCGGTCTTGTTCCGGTTGAGCAGGGCGATGGCCTCGCCCTGGGCCGCGTCGATGAGGGCTTGGGGATTTTTTTTAAACTCCGTGATGCTTGCGGTTTTTCCCGCGTGAATGGATTCCAGCATGGCTTGACCTCTATTAGAGTGCTTTTTAATGTACTCAAAATAGACTATTTAAAAGGATCTTGTAAATGGCTTTTAACAGAGTGGGACACGGATTACAGGCCCGACCTGCGCCATTGGCTGGTGAAATTGGCCCACAGCACCCGGAGCTGCAGGCCGAGGGGCATGTCGGGTCGTTCCGGCCGGTGGCCGGTGTCGATGGGGGCCTCCCGGCGCGGCTGCAGCGCGGCCGTCGTGACCGGTTCGGGTCTGGGCCGCCGGAATTCCGGCCCGGAGGCGGAAACCACCCAGGGCGGATGGGCAAAGGCGAGCAGCTCGGCCTGGAGCCCGGCGGGCATCCGTGCGCCGGAAAAGAAGGCGAGGAGCAGCACGAACGCTTGTTCTTCGCCGTTGTAGGTCGGTCCGGCGCTGGCGAACTGCTCGCCGGTGCGCAGGGTGATTTCATAGCCCTGGCCGTTGCCCCAACTGGGCATGCGGTACTGCCGTCCGTGATAGGTACCGAAGGGATTGGCGCGCACCCGGAACGTGTCCTCGTTCGGGTCGTGGGTCATTTTCAACGGCGCGAAGGCAAAATTGGACTGGACGGTGGTGTCCATGGCAATGGCCATGCCCCGGCCGCCGGCCGCCACGCCCACATAGGCCGCCGTGATGTGGTTGTTGACGTTGTCCAGCTCGCGATTGCCGGGCGCCAGGCGGAAGTAGTCCAGGTCGTAGCTGCCGGTCACCCCCAGGTAGTTGTGCTTGAAGACGCGGATCGGGTCGTGCGGGGTGCCGCGGCCCGCAAATCGGACTTCGGCCGGCGCCACCTCGCGCCAGCGCAAGTCGGCGCGCCGCGACAATCCGTCCCGTCCGGCGTTGATGATGCCCGAAGGCTGGGTGGCAGGGTAGCGGATGCGGCCGTGGAGCAGCAGATAGGGTCGATCGGCCGGGAGCGCGATCCGGTAATCCATCCAGCCGGCCAGCAGCGTAGTCGCCCCGGGGCCGGGCAACGGGCCGCTCATCCGCAACCAGGCCGAACGGCCGTCACCGGAAATCCCCGTGTGCGCCTTGGGCCGGGCGGAAAGGGTGCGCTCCCCGTGGATCACATACGGCGTCAGGCTGCCGGCTTCGGCCTGGCGCACGCCGGCCAGGTAGATGCCTTCCAGGCCGCCCTGCGGGTCCAGGCGGACCTCCAATTGGCCGTTGGCGATTGCCTGGGCGTCGGCGCAAAGCGTTGCGGCCGGCGGGCGCGTTGGCGCCCTGGTGCCATATAAATGGTAAAAGCCGTCGGGCAGGCCCTGCTCGGCATCGATGTAAAGCATCCATTCGTCATTGCCGCCCTGCGCGTCCTCCTCCGCCAGAGGCGCTGCCGGCCAGCGCCGCCCGTCGGTGCCGATGAGCACGGGCAGCATGCCTTGCCGGTGCCCGGCCGGTTTAGGGATTCTCAGAAAGCGGCTGCCGGTCGCCGGATCGTCATCGGCGGCCAGCACCACCAGGTGGTCCAGCCACACCAGGCCATCGGCCGTCACCGGCGGCGCCTGGGGGTCGAGCCGCTGGCGAAGCAAGCCGGCGATCTGCCCCTCGATGGTGTCCGAACTGTAGTCCAGCACCTCCATCAGGTCCGCCATGGCCCGCTCCCGCCCGGGTGCCAGGAAGGGCGTGGCCATGCCGAAGTTGGTGGTGGCGAGGGCGCGCAGCCGTTTCAGGTCGGCAACGGCGATGAGGTCTCGCAGCATCCCCTGTGCGGCCGCATCGTCCAGCAGGGCGGATGCCTTGAGCGCCGCGGCCCGCACCCGGCGGCTGCGCTCGATGACGGTCCAGTAGCGCGTCGCCTCGGCCTTTTCGGCCCAGGAGTTGTAGCCGTTGAAACTGCCGTCGGCCGTGTCCTGGCTGAAGTGAAAGCTGCCCACCGGCGGGTGACCGGCCAGATAGGCGTTCAGGGTAGTAAAGCGCACGTAGGGCAGGGCGCGCACCTCTTCGATCAGGGCCCCCAGGCCGCCGGTGTTGGGCAGCCACTGCAGGGCCCGGGGCAACTCGACGCCGTCCCACAATTCCGAATCGGCGTCGTAGTTGATGAAGATCAGGGCGTCGCGGTCCATTCTGCCCTGGGTTTGCAGTCGGCGCAGCTCCGCCACCCAGTTGGCCAGGCTGACGTGCTCGACCAGGTCGCCGGGGTGATAGGTGGGAATCACCACCATCTCTTCCCGGGTGTCGGGATGGTGGTAGCGCATCGGGTTGTGGGCCTCGGCCATGGTCAGCGGCCGGCTGAAGAGCCCGAAGGCGTCGAAGGGCGTGCTGCTGTAGTACAGGGCCACGGCCTGGATGCCCTGCTTCCGGTAGATGCCGAAATTGCCCGGCGTGGTCATCATCTCCTGGGGCCGGACGATGGGGCTGTAGGTGCCGAAGAGATCGCGCACCCCGCTGCCCCAGGGGTTGGAGACGGCCCAGCGCATGGCATCGGTCAGCTCCGGTTCGGTCATGGCCGAGACCAGGCCGTTGTTGTAGGACATCAAAATGACTTCGTCGCCGTTTTCCCGCACCCGGCGCCGGATGGCGCTGATGATATCCGGGGCGTGGCGCGGCAGGATCTCCTGCAGCGAGAAGAGATTGTCGAAATCCCAAATGCCTTTGACCGGCACCCCCTGGGCATTATAGCGGTCCAGGGTGGCGATGATGTGGCGAATGATGCGGATATCCTGGCCGAAACCCGAGTCGTCGTCGGTGTCGTTGCGAAACGAGTGGTAGAGATTGACGTGAAAGCCGAAGGCGATCTGGACCGTGTGGGCCGAGGTCGGCGCCGGGGCCGGCTGCTGCACGGCGCCCAGAAAGAGCATCGTGCCCAGCAGGGCCAACAGCACCCCCTTGACCATCGGGCGCCATGGGGAAGAGTTCGGCCCGCCCATTGTGTTCGCCTCCGTGCCCCGGATTGTTCGCGGAACGGCGCCGACCGGCGGCACGCCGCGACGCTAACCGCTTCTTAACCGTTCGCTCACGGAAAACTAACACCGTGCGTTTCGGGGAGCAATGGCCGGAGGCCGGGTTCGATCATTACCAAACCTACCCTCGGTCATGGGCGGTGCGGGCGACGGCCCACCATGGGGGTGGAGCGACCCTAGTTATTCAGACGGGCAACCGTGAAGGCGCTCAGATTGAGACGACTGAGGCGCCGGGTGCGCACCCCATAGCGGATATAAAGGATGAAATCCTTGAGGCAACTGGCATAGCCGACGATGGGGTCGCAGCCGCCCTGGCGGCACTGTTTGCAGACGATTCGTTCGGCGGCGGTGGCCTCCTGATTGGCGGTTTGAATGATCTCGTGAACGGTGTGGCCCTTAACTTTTTCCATAAACTCATCAATACTGAATGATGACGATAACATAAAAATTCCTTCCCTTCTGCTGGGGCCCCTGCCTTGGCCGGCACTTGACGCTCGCCGGAATCAACTCCCTGAAATGAGGCCGGATATCTCCTCTCGCCAAAGCGCCGCCACCCTACCAGCCGATTGTTAGAATTGTGTGAGCGTCGCTTGCGGGCGACGCCGACCCATCCGGTGCGTTCACACAAAGCGAACCCGCGGCTCATCCAAGGCTAACAATGCGTCAGGATAATGCGCCGCGGGTGGACGTATTGCAAGGTCCCGCCCCCAGCCACCGGTTTCGGAGGTCAACATGAGCGCATTGGCGTCCCTGACGCGCACCATCGGCCGATTCGGCCGCAACCGCATTCCGCCCCAATTGGTGGTGCAGATCACCAACCGCTGCAATGCCGCCTGTCCCCAGTGCGGCGCCCGCCGCGGCCGGAACGCCTGCGAAGATTTGCCGTCTGAACCGAAAACTATTGCCGCGCTAACATCCGCCTAATGGTTGTACTGCTATTCTCCGGCCAATGATGATGGAATCCGAAGGAGAATAAACGCATGCAGATCGACATTCACGTTCACTCCAAATACTCCAAGCGGCCCAGCCAGTGGATCTTGAAGAAGATCGGCTGTCCCGAAAGCTTCACCGAGCCGCTGCAACTCTATCAGATCGCCAAGAGCCGGGGCATGAGCCATGTGACCATTTCGGATCACAACAGCATCGACGGCGCCCTGGAGATCGCCCATTTGAACGATG
>JAKAFO010000360.1 GCA_021819735.1 Deltaproteobacteria bacterium | reverse complement strand
GACCTGATCGTCACCCGGGACGATCCCGTGGCACCCAAGCCCAGCGGCCAAGGCGTTCTGTTCGCGGCCCGCGCCCTGGGCGTAAAACCTGCCGAGATGCTCATGGTGGGCGACTTCATCTTCGACTGCCAGGCCGGCCGCGCCGCAGGCGCCCGCACCGTGCTGCTCGACCCCCACGACGACCCGCGTCTGGCCGCCGCCCGCTGCGACCACCGCATCCGTTCGCTCGCCGAACTGCAAACGCTGCTGGATTGAGATCTCCGGCCGGCAATTAAAAACAGTTCTAAAGCCTTGACCCCCTGCAACCGATAAAAAGGAGGGAAATTAAACTACCAGCAAAAGGATATCGGCATGAGCAATGTGGTGGCTCTCGATGAGGCGGTGGCCAAGGATTGTTTTCCGGGCTACGAAGTGGATGCGGTTGTTTTTTATGGCGATCCGAGTCGCATTTACCGGGCGCGCCGCCGATCCAACGGCATGCCCGTCATGCTCAAGACGCTACGGGACGAGCGTACCGCCCGGGAGGCGTCGGCCTTGCTCAAGCACGAATTCGAGGTGGCCAAGCGGCTCAATGTATCCAATGTCATTCGGGTATTCGCCCTCGAGCGCCACAACAACCTGCCGGTCATCGAGCTGGAGGATTTCGGCGGCGACTCCCTGGACAACATCGGCCGGCTGCGGCGCTTCGGCATCGAGGAGCTGCTGGGCATCGCCATCCAGTTATGCCAGGGCCTGAGCGAAATTCACGCAGCCAATATCATCCATAAGGATATCAACCCATCCAACATCGTTTATAACCCCACCACCGGGGTGGCCAAAATCATCGACTTCGGCATCTCCACCTACCTGACCCGCGAACAGGCCGCGCTGACCAGCCCCCAGGTGTTCGAGGGCAGCCTGCCGTACATCTCGCCCGAACAGACCGGCCGCATGAACCGCTCCATCGATTACCGCACCGATTTTTACTCGTTGGGCGTAACGCTCTACGAGCTGCTCACCGGGCGGCCGCTGTTCATCGTCAGCGAGCCCATCGAGTGGTTCCACTGCCACATCGCCAAGCAACCGGTGCCGCCGGCCCAGATCGACCCATCCATTCCGGTCCCGGTGTCCGAAATCGTGATGAAATTGCTGGCCAAAACCGCCGAAGACCGCTACCAGAGCGCCCAGGGCATCCAGGACGATTTGCGCCATTGCCTGGAAGAGCTGCGCCAGACCGGTTCGATCAAGCCGTTCATTCTGGCCGGCCACGATACCTCCGACCGTTTCCAGATTCCCCAGCGTCTTTACGGCCGCGAAAGCGAAGTGGCCCAGTTGCTGCTCAACTTCGAGCGCGTCGGCCGGGGCGGCAGCAAGATGATCCTGGTATCGGGATACTCGGGCATCGGCAAGACCTGCCTGATCAAGGAGATCTACAAGCCCATCACCGAACGCCGGGGCCATTTCGTTTCCGGCAAGTTCGACCAACTGCACCGCAACATTCCCTACAGCGCCCTGGCCGCCGCCTTGCGCGACCTGGTGCGTCAATTGCTGACCGAATCCGAGGAGCACCTGGCCCTCTGGCGGGCCAAGATCCTGGAGGCGGTGGGCACCAACGGCCAACTGATGATCGATCTGATCCGCGAGCTGGAGCTGATCGTCGGGCCCCAGCCGCCCCCCCCGCAGGTTGCGCCCCTGGAGGCCGAGCAGCGCTTTCACCGCGCCTTCCTACGCTTCATCCAGGTCTTCTGCCGGCCGGAGCACCCCCTGGCGATCTTCCTGGACGACCTGCAGTGGGCCGACAGCGCCAGCATGCGCCTGCTCGACCTGCTGCACCGGGGCGAATCGGGCATCACTCACCTGCTGCTGATCGGCGCCTACCGCGACAATGAGGTCCAGACCGGGCACCCCGTGGCGCTCTGGCTCAAGGAGATCCGCACCCAGGCGCCGCCGCCCGATGAAATCCGGTTGCGGCCCTTGAGCATCGAGCACCTGACCAGCATGCTGGCCGATACGCTGGGCGCCGAGCGCGCCGGCGTGCAGAGCCTGGCGCAAATCATCGATCAGAAGACCGGCGGCAATCCTTTTTTCACCGAAGAGTTCCTCAAGGCCATGCATCAACAGGGCATGATCGTCTTCTCCCGGACCGAAGGCCGCTGGAGCTGTGACATGGATCGCATCCGGGGCCAGCGCATCACGGACAACGTCGTGGACCTGATGACCACCAAGCTCCAGCGCCTGGCGCCGGAAACCCGCCGGCTGCTCGAACTGGGCGCCTGCATCGGCTTCCGCTTCCCCTTGAGCGAACTGGCCGTGGTCACCGAGGAGAAGCCCACAGTGGTGGCCCAGCGCTTGCGCCGGGCCATCGAGGAGGGTTTGATCGCCCCCATCGGCGACGCCTACCAGTTGATCGAACTGGAGCAGACACCGGATGTTACGGAAGTCACCGTCGAATTCGCCTTTGCCCACGACCGCATCCATCAGGCGGCCTATGCGCTCCTGGACCATGCCGGGCGCCGCGAGACCCATCTGAAAATCGGGCGCCTGCTGTGGCAACGCCTGACCGAGGCCGAGCAGAGCGAGCATCTTTTCGAGATCACCAATCATCTCGACCTGGGCCTGGAGCTGATCGACGATCCGGCCGAACGCCTGGCCCTGAGCCGCCTGAACCTGGCCGCCGGCCGGCGCGCCAAGAGCGCCAACGCCTACCTGCCGGCCTTGGAGTATTTGCAGATGGCGCTGGCCTTGATGGATGAAGACGATTGGAAGACCGACTACCAGTTGGCCCTGGAAATCCACGCCGAAGCGGCCGAAGGCGCCTATCTGGCCGGCGCCTATGACACCATGGACGCGCTGCTGGCCACCGGTCTGGGCCAGGCCCGGGACCTGCTCGACAAGGTCAAATTCTACCTCGTGCAACTGTCGGCCTGCATGTCCCGCGGCCAACTGCTGGAAGCCATCGATCTGGCCAAGCCGGTGCTGGCCCAACTGGGCCACCACTACCCGGCCAAGCCGACCAAAGGCCACATCCTGGCGAAACTGGTTCAACTCAAGTGGCGCCTGCGCGGCAAGAGCATGGACGACCTGCGCAACCTGCCCGAGATGACCGATCCCAAACACCGGGCCGCCATGAGCATCGGCACCAAAATCGGCAGCGCGGCCATGTTCGCCCAGCCCAACCTGCTGCCTTTGATGATCCTCCATGGCGCCAAGGTCTCCTTCGAACAGGGCCATGCCCCCGAATCGTTGTCCACCTACGCGGCCCTGGGCATGATCTTCGCCGAAGTCCTGGGCGATGCCGACCGCGGCCTGGCGTTCGGTCAATTGGGCTTGGAACTGACCCAGCGTTTCCAGGCCAAGACCATCGAAGGCCGGGTGCATCATGTGTACAACGCTATGGTGCGCCATTGGAAAGAGCCGATCCGCAACTGCCTCGAACCCCTGCACGAAGCTTTCCGGCTCTGTCTGGAACAAGGCGATTTCGAATACGCGGCCCACGCCGTGGCCGTGCGGCTGGCCTATGCCTACGAATGCGGCCAGGACCTCAAGCACCTGGCCAACGAACTGATCGAATTCCGGGCCGCCATGAAACCGCTCAAGCAAGGCCCGCGGGTTTACTATCTGGATTCCATGCTCCAGAGGGTCGATTGCCTGATGGGCAATGCCCCTGATCCGGCCCGGCTCAAAGGCCCGTACTACGATATCGATGAAATGACGCCCAACAACGAGAAGTCCGGCGACAAGAGCCTGGTGATCAGCGACCGCATGAGCCAGATGCTGCTGCTCTATCACTTCGGGCATCACCGGGAGGCCCTGGCCCTGGCGGGCGGAAAAAATGCCGGAACGAGCGGCGGGGTACGCGGCATGTACTTCGCCCTGACCTATTTTTTGCTGGATACCCTGGTCCGCCTGGCCAACGTGCCCGGCGCCGACAAACGCACCCGGCGGGGCCTGCTGGGCAAGGCGGCTTCCAACCACCGCATGCTCAGGCGCTGGGCCAAGATGAATCCGGCCAACGCCTTGAACAAGCAGCGCCTGGTGGAAGCCGAGCGCAAGCGCGTCCTGGGCCGCCACTTCGAAGCCCATATGCTCTACGACGAATCCATCCGCCTGGCCCGGGGCCAGGGGTTTATCCATGAAGAGGCCCTGGCCTACGAGCTGTGCGGCAGCATGCATGCCCAGGCCGGCCGCACGACGCTGGGCGATGCCTATCTGGCCAAGGCGCGCGACCTCTATCGCCATTGGGGCGCCCAGGCCAAGGTGGACGACCTGAAACGCCGCTATCCGCAACTCATCGAAAGACTGCATCCCAAGACAGGCAAAACCACCTCGTTGGCCGCCCCCATGGCCAGCGTCGATGTGGGTTCGCTGATCAAGGCGCTCAAGACCATTGCCGAAGAGAAGATCCACAGCCGCATGGTGGAAACCATCATCGCCACGGCCATCGAGTTTGCCGGTGCCCAGCAAGGCATGCTCTTGCTGCGCAACCCCGGCGGGGTACTCAATATCGAGGGCGAGGCCTCCGTGGACGGCGGCGATCCGCGCATTCTGCAATCCATCCCGCTAACAGCCGCCCGACTGCCCCTGGCGGTCATCCACTACGTGGCCCGCACCCGGAGCAGTATTGTGATCCATGACGCCCAGCAACCCAGCGATCAGGTGCCGGGACTCAACCAGGACCCCTATATCAAGGAGCGGGGCATCCGCTCGGTGCTGTGTCTGCCGATCCTGACGGGCAACAAGGAGCAGGGCGATCTGATCGGCATTCTCTACCTGGAGAACAACCGCGCCAGCGGCACCTTCACCCAGGAGCGCTTCGATACCCTGGAGATCATCTGCCTGTCGGCCGCCGGCCGTCTGGAACTGTCGCGCAAGGCGGTGGTCGACGGCCTCACCGGGCTGTTCAACCACGACTACTTCCAGAATCTGATGAGCCAGGAGTTTGCTTCGGCCCGCCGGCACGGCCGGGACCTTTCCATGATTCTGATCGACATCGATCACTTCAAGCGCTTCAACGACACCTGGGGCCACCAGGTGGGCGACCAGGTGCTGCGCGAAGTGGCTCAGGTCATCAAGACCGCCTGCCGCGGCGGCGACAC
>JAKAFO010000359.1 GCA_021819735.1 Deltaproteobacteria bacterium | reverse complement strand
TCCGATCTGCTTTTTGCTGCGCCTGCCCTACGGCCGGGACACCCAGCCGATCAAGGCGTTCAACTACGAAGAGAATGTCTCCGCCTCCCACAATCACTACCTGTGGGGCAACACGGCGTTTGCTTTCGCCAGCCGGCTCACCGACAGCTTCGCCAAGTACCGCTGGTGCACCAACATCATCGGGCCCATGGGCGGCGGATCGGTGGACGATCTGCCCTTGCACCAGTTCGAGGCCATGGGCGCCACCCAGACCAAGATTCCCACCGAAGTGCTTATTTCCGAGCGCCGGGAGTACGAGCTGGCCGAAGAGGGCTTCATCGCCCTGACCATGCGCAAAGGCAGCGACAACGCCTGCTTCTTCTCGGCCAACTCGGTGCAGAAACCCAAAAACTTCGGCATCAGCGAAGAGGGCAAGGCCGCCGAGCTCAACTACAAGCTGGGCACCCAGTTGCCTTATATGTATGTGGCCAACCGGCTGGCCCACTACCTGAAGGTGATCCAGCGGGAGAATATCGGCAGTTGGAAGGAGCGTTCCGATCTGGAGCGCGAATTGAATCAATGGATCCGCCAATATGTGGCCGACCAGGACAATCCGCCTGCTTCGGTGCGCAGCCGGCGTCCGTTGCGCCAGGCCCAGATCACGGTGGAAAGCGTGGAAGGCGAACCCGGATGGTATCGGGTGGGCATGAAGGTCCGCCCCCACTTCAAGTACATGGGCGCCTTTTTCACCCTTTCCTTGGTTGGAAAATTGGATAAAGAATAAAAACCCACAGAAGCGAAGAAGGAGAAGAGAGTATGCCGACCCCAGCGTATCTTAGCATCGAAGGCGCCCGTCAAGGCAAAATCACCCAAGGCACGTTTACCCAGGAGAGCGTGGGCAATATCTATCAAGAAGGGCATGAGAACGAAATTCTGGTCGAGGCGTTCAACCACACCGTGACCATTCCCCGGGACCCCCAGAGCGGGCAGCCCACCGGACAGCGGGTGCACAAGCCGCTGGTCATCACGAAGGTGTTCGACAAATGTTCGCCGCTGCTCTACACGGCGCTGACCACCGGCGAACAGATCAAAAAATGCGAGCTCAAATTCTATCGCACCAGCGCCGACGGAAAGCAGGAGCATTACTTCACCATCGCCCTGGTAGATGCCATCATCGTGGACATCAATGCCTATATGCCCAACTGCCAGGACCCGGCCAAGTCCCACTTCACCCATTTGGAGGATGTGGCCTTCTCCTACCGCAAAATCACCTGGACGCACGAGGTGGGCGGCACCGAGGGTTCGGACGACTGGCGGGCGCCAGGGAAATAGTTTAGAAAAGCTACGAGTACATAGTGACGTACTCGAACGTGTACGCGTACTCGTACTCGATAAAGTCTTTCGAGTACGAGTACCGCTGCGCCGATTACGGGTGCGCGTACGATTTCAAGAGGATGGCACGATGCGCGAGTACCGGCTCCTGGACCGCATCCGCGCGATGGCCAAGAACCCCAGCCGTCGCGTGACCGAAGACCCCCAGCAGATGATCCGCTCGGTCCAGGAGCATTTGCAGCGCATTCTCAACACGCGCCAGGGCAATGTGCCCATCGCGGAAGAGTACGGGGTTCCCGATTTCACAGAGCTGATGAGCGGTTATCCCGAATCCCAGCGGGTCATCGAACGGGCCATTCGCAACACCATCGAACGTTTCGAACCGCGTCTGCAATCGGTCCGGGTAACCTTGCTGGGCGGAGAAAAAGAGAACCTGACCCTGAGCTTCCAGATATCGGCCCGCCTGATGCTCAAGGACGGCCGGGATTCGGTCACCTTCGACAGCGTGCTCGACTCCGGCGGACGCTTTACGGTCAAGAATTAGTGGACGGATGCTGAACCAATACTTCCAAAAAGAGTTGGCCAACCTGCGTGAACTGGGCTCGGAATTCTCCCGGCTGCACCCGGCCGTGGCGCCCATGCTCAGCGGCATGTCCACCGATCCGGATGCCGAGCGGCTCCTGGAAGGGGTGGCGTTTCTGACGGGCCTGCTGCGCCAGCGCCTGGATGACGACTTCCCGGAGATCATTCAGGAACTCTTCCAGCTCATCTGGCCCCACTACCTGCGGCCGATTCCCTCGGCGACCATGGTGGCCTTCGCGCCCAAGGAGAACATCAAGCAAACCGTGCGCGTGGCCAAGGGGGTCCAACTGGCCTCCGAGCCGGTGGACGGCACCTCTTGCCTGTTTCGCACGTGTTACGATGTGGATGTTCATCCCCTGTCGCTCGAACAGGCTTTTCTGGAAGAAAAGCCGGGTCGCCCGCCGGCCATCTGCCTGCACCTGCTCCTGAGCGACCTGAAGTTAAGCGAATGGCAGCCGGACAAACTGCGGCTCTACCTGGCCGGCAATGCCGTGCAAGCCGCCGATATCTACCTGCTGCTGCTGCGCCATCTGCGTCAAATTATCCTGACGCCGCTCGATGGCGGCGAAGCCTGTTTTCTCTCTCCCGACCAGTTGACGCCGGTGGGGTTCGCCAGCCAGGAGGGTCTGCTGCCCTATCCATCCCAGTCTTTCCCCGGCTACCGCATTATCCAGGAGTACTTCATTCTGCCCGAAAAATTCCTGTTCCTGGACTTGGGCGGGTGGCAGCGTTGGACCCGCCGGGGAGAAGGGCGGCGCTTCGAGATCCGCTTCGAACTGAGCAATCCGCCCTTTACGCCGCCCGGGGTGCGGACGGAGAGTTTCGCCCTGGGAGTCACGCCGGCCATCAATCTGTTCCCCCACGGCGCCGACCCGATCCGGCTGGATCATCAGAAGAGCGAGTATCTAGTGCGGCCGTCGGGCAGCAATGACCGCAATTACCAGGCCTACAGCCTGAGCAGCGTCACCGGCTTTGTCCAGGGCACGGCCCAGGAGCGGGTCTACGCGCCCTTCGAGATGTTCTCGCCCAATCCCGAGGCGGCGCCCACCTATCACACCCAGATCCGGCAATCGCCGGTGCGCCAGGGCTTCGACTTCTTCCTCTCCGTGGCCTATCCGCCGGGCAGCGGCCTGCCGCCCACGGAGACCTTGTCGATTCAATTGCAGTGCACCAACGGCTTGTTGCCGGAGGGTCTGCAGACCGGCGATATCCGCCGGCCGACTATCAGTACGCCGGAGTTTGTCTCCTTTCGCAACTTGCGGCCGCCCACCTCTTCGATCATGCCTACGCTGGGCCGCAATCTGCACTGGAAGCTGTTGTCCCATCTGTGCCTGAATTACCGCTCCCTGGAAGATGCCGAGAATCTGCGCGCCCTGCTGGAGCTTTACAATTTCGAGGAGAATCGCGATCGTCCGGCCTTCGTGGCCAGCCAGAAGCGTATCGCCGGCATTCAAGGCATCGTCTGCCGGGCAACCGATCAATTGGTGCAACGGGTGATCATGCGCGGCCGGGAGATCCGGTTGGAGGTGCGCCAGGATCACTTCGCCGGCCCCGGTGACCTTTTTCTCTTCGGGTCGATCCTGGACCACTTCCTGGGGTTGTTCGCCTCCTTGAACACCTTCACCCAATTGACTATCAAAGAAACCCTCAAAGGAGACGTGCGGCAATGGCCGGCGCGCATCGGCGACCATCCTCTGATATGAGCCCATACGGCAATGAGCCCCTGGTCAACAACCTGCTGACCAACAGCCGCGCCTTTGCCTTCAGTCAGGCGATGCGCTTGCTGCGCCGGATGGTTCATAAGCAACACGATGCGGGCGACGGCGGCGCGCGCGATCCCATCCGGGTGCGTCCCAAACTCTCCCTGGCCTTTCCTTCGGCGGATATTGACCGCATCGAAGCCATGCAAGCCGAAGGAGAGGGCAGTTATCGGATTACGGCCAATTTTCTGGGGCTGTACGGCACGGCCTCTCCGCTGCCCACCTTCTATACCGAAGATCTGCTGGCCGAAGCATCCCAGGATGAAAGCGTTTCACGGGATTTTGTGGATGCGCTCAACCAGCGAATCTACAGCTTGTTCTTCCAGGGATGGCTTAAGTATCGCCAATACTTGCAAGTGAATGAGATCGGCGACGCGCGCCATTTGGAACGCTTGTACTGCCTGGCCGGCCTGGGCTCCGAAACCTTGCGGCGCGCCCAGGACAAGGACTTTCCCGGCTTCGGCCTGCTGCGCTATATCGGCTTGCTGACCCAGTACCCGCGATCGGCCGCGGGCCTGGAGACGTTGCTGGCCGACGCCCTGGGCGGCATCCCGCTGCGGGTCGTGTCGTGCATCCCGCGCAAGGCGAGAATTCCGGAGCCTCAGCGCATGCGCATCGGGCTTTCGGGCAACCGCATCGGCGTGGACGGCTACCTGGGCGAAGAGATCGAAGACCGCATGGGGCAGTTCCGCATCGAGATCGGACCCTTGGATCAGGCCGGTTTCCTGCGCTTCACACCTGGCAAGGAAGGCTACAAAACGGTTGCGGCCCTCACCGCCACGTATGTCACCGATCCCCTGGCCTACGAGGTGGAGCTGGTCCTGGCGGCGCGCCAGGCCCGGACCGTCGCCCTGGGCGATCCGGTGCGGGCCGTGCTGGGGGTCACCACCTGGGTTTTTTCAGAATCGCATTTGGGTGAAGTACGCACCCGTTTCGCTGTGAACGGACGATAAAGAAGACATCGCAATTGCAACTATCATAGGAGGAATTCCATGCTCACGGTAGACATTAAATCCTTGCTGCGTCGCATGAACCAGTATTGCACGGGCTGCCTGGAAGGCGCAGCCGGTCTGTGCGTTTCGCGGACTCATTATGAAGTCACCGTGGAGCATTTTCTGGTCAAGCTCCTGGAGAACCCCCAGGCCGATCTGAGTCTGATTCTGCGCCATTTCGAGATCGATCCCGGGCGCCTGGAAAAGGCCCTGGCCCAGAACCTGGAAGAGTTCAAAACCGGCAATGCCGCCAAGCCGGTCTTCTCGCCGTTGCTGCTGGAATGGATCCAGGAGGCATGGCTGGTGGCGTCGGTGGATCTTTCCGAAGCCCGGGTGCGCACGGGGGCGCTGCTGTCGGCCTTTCTCAACCGGCCGCGGCAATTGGCCGGCGGGCGCTATGTCGAGCTGTTGACCACCATCAGCCGCGACGC
>JAKAFO010000358.1 GCA_021819735.1 Deltaproteobacteria bacterium | reverse complement strand
CACCGGTGCCCTGGGCGGTCTGGCCGCGCCCATCTTCGTCACCTTGTCCGGCGTGGGGGTCGCTCTCAGTATCCACCGGCACGCCGAGCATTGCGACCGGCTGTTGATCCTTCGGGGGGGGCTGCTGGTCGGCTTCGGCTACCTGATGAACCTGCTGACCCCCAGTTGGTTCTCGCCGCTGTCGTGGTATGTCCTGCATCTCATCGGCACGGCCATGATCCTGGCGCCGTTGCTGCGTCGGGCCTCCGATCCATGGCTGCTGGTGCTGATCGGGCTTTGTCTAGTCGCCACGGTCGGTGTCCAAAACCTCCTGGACACGCCCCTGCGGCTCTTCAACGAAGACATGGCCGCGCCCAAGAAACCGGGCGGCGTGCTGCGCTTTGCCCTGGCCGAAGGGTTCTTTCCGCTGCTGCCCTGGCTGGCCTTCTTCATGGCCGGCCTGCTGGCCGGGCGCTGGCTGCTGGCCGAGCGCAAGGATAAGATCGTGCGTCTGGCGCTGGCGATGCTCGGCCTGCTGGCCTTGCTGGCGGCCGTCGACCACCTGAAGCTCGATTTCGCCCGCCAGGCCCCCTGGCTGCGTTTTTTCAGGGTCAACACCACCTTCTACCCGGCCCTGACGCCCATCACGCTCTTCCTGATGGCAGTATCGCTCTTCTTCCTGCTGGCCTTCGCGGCCCTGGAGCAAAAGCTCGACCGCTTCGCCAACGGCGCCCTGACGGCCCTGGGCCGCGCTTCCCTAACCATTCTCATCGTCCACGTGGCGCTCTTCCGCGAGTCGCTGCCCCTTTTGGGCCTGTTCCATCGCCTGTCGGCCGCGGCCACCGTCCTGGCCACCCTGGCCGTACTGTTGGGCTTTACCCTGGCGGCCCTGGCCTGGCGCAAGGTCGGCTTCAAGTACGGCGCGGAGTGGCTGTTGCGGCGGTTATCCTAAATCTTACTTGATCTTCTGAACCATCGCTTCGATCCGCGCCACCAAATCCGCCTCTCCGCTCTCCCTGGCGATCCGCAAGGCTTTATCCGATGTCTGGAGCGAAGCCTCTTTCTGCCCATCGGATGCGTAGGCCAGCGCCAGGGTCGAGAGCAGCACCGGATCCTTTTCTTCGGTAAGTGCGCAGGCCTTGCGGGCATTGGCCAAGGCCGCTTTGGGATTGCGCAGGCCGCTCTCGGTCGTCGTGGCCTGAATCAGGGCCAGCAGGTTGAGGGCCGACACCATCTCCGGCTCGAGCGCCAGCGCCGCTTGCAGGTGGGCGACGGCCGGTCCCACCTGCTCCTTTTTCAAGAGAATCGCACCGATGTTGTAGTGGGATTCGGCGATGTCCGGCTGCACGCGCAATGTCTGCTGGAAGTAATGCAAGGCCGGGTCCAATTCGTTATGCTCCAGATGGGCAAAGGCCAGGTTGCCCAGGGCCAGGATGAAATTGGGCCGCAGGCGCACCGCCTCCTTGTAGTGTTCCAGGGCCTCGGCCACCCGGCCCTGTTCGTAGAGCATGTACCCCAGATTGTTGTGGATCGCGGCATTTTCCGGGTCCAGGCGTGCGGCTTCCTTATAGTGGCCGATGGCCGGATCTGGTTTTTGGAGTTCCGAGTAGCGTTCGCCCAGGTGGAGATGGGCCACGGCGGGCGACGCCATGGACGGCAGCTTGCGCTCGATGGCGGCGATCTGGACCTCGCGCAGGCGTCGGGCCAGCGCCGGGTCGTGAATCAGGCTGAAGTCCAGGGAATTTTCGGCCGCGTAGGCCTCCAGGAGGGCCAAGTAGCGCGCTTTTTCCCCCGGATCGGCCTTGGCCAGATCCACCATGTCGGCAAAGGGCGCATGCACGGACAAGGCATAGGCCGCGAAATCGATTTGGTCCGCCACCGACTGGGCCACGGATTCCATGGCGTTGACCGTCTCGGCGCGCAGCAGTCGTCGGCTGCTCAACTGGCCCAGCAGGGCCTGCTGGGTCTCTTCACCCGTGTACATCAGCTTGGGTGCGGCGTACTCCAACCGCGGCCGGTCTTCGGTGTTGAGCGCTCCGGGGCCGAAGAGCTGTTTGAGATCTTCGGAGACGATCAGGCGCAGGAAGAGTTCGGCTTTGGTGAGTCGGATATTTTTAGAGCGCTGGGCATGGGCCAGATTGACCCGGGCCCGCGCCCAGTTCAGACCGCTGCTGTTTTTAAAGCCCACGAAAAGATAGTCGCGCCCCAGCCCGCCGGGCTCGCACGACACCAGCAGGCTCTGGGGGAATACTTCGGCGAAGGTGCGGCCGATGAGGGCAAAGGCCTCCCAGTCCATCTGGTAGCAGTGAAACCACTGCACGTAGATGCCCTCCTCGGTGAGGGCATTCTTGGCCGAGGCGAAGAACTCCCGGGTGAAGAGCGCCGCCATGCCGGCCATCCAAGGGTTGGAGGGCTCGGAGATGATCGCGTCGTAGCGCGTGTCGGTCAAGCCCAGGTGGGCCATGCCGTCCTGGACAATCAGCCGGGTCCGGGGATCGGTGAGTACGCCGTTGTTCCAGGGCTCGAAGAAGCGCGCCGCCTCGAAGACGCGGTCGTTGATATCCACCACGTCCAGCCGTTGCACGGGATAGTGCAGGACTTCGCCGGCCGTGATGCCGCTGGCCAGGCCGAGCACCATCACATTCTTGGGGTCGCGGGCGAAAAGCATGGGAAAGTGGGCCAGCAGGGTCTGGGTCTTCATGTCGCCGACGGACGAGGCATCCATCTTGCCGCTGTTGGCCATGGAGTACTCGGCCACCCCGAACGGCCCCGGGTATTTGAGCACGGTGGTAAAACCGCCGATGCCGTCGCCGTAGTAGACCAGTTCGCCGCGTTCCGCGGCCATGAGAATCTCCGGCCCCTGGAACAGGGCCTGGCGCCAGCCGGTGTTTTCGAGCATCTCATCCACCACCAGGTGTTCTTCGAAACGGTGATACTTGCCGGTGGCCAGCAGATGGCGGTTCCAGGCCGGATAATGGACGCATAACCAGAGCCCCATCGCCAGCGTGACGGCCAGGGCCGCCCAGCGGAAGACCACCGAAGTCTTGCCGCCGCGCAAGGCCGCGAAACCGACGCCCGCCGCGATCGCGATCTGCAGGGCAATGGTCAGGCGCAGACCGGTTTCCTTGCCCACCAGGGGGATCAGCACGAAACCGGCGCAGAACGAGCCCAGCACGGCGCCGATGGTGTTGACGGCGTAGGCCACGCCCACGGCCCGGCCCACGTCGGCCACCGAGCGGGTGTAGATCTTGGTCACCAGGGGAAAGGTCGCGCCCAGTAGAAAAGTGGGCGCCGCCATGAAGAGGAAGAGCACGAAGGCCTTGGCCAGGGAGAGCAGGGCGAAATGCTCCCGGAAGGTATAGATCAGCTTGGCGAAGAAGAGTTGGCCGTTGCCCAGCAGGTGGCTGACCAGCAGGGCCAGCAGGGCCGCGACGAGCTGGGTGGCGACCAGCAGGCCCATGGGATTGGGGCTGCGGTCGGCCCGGCGGCCGAAGTAGAGATTGCCCAAAGCCAGGCCCACGATGAAGGTCACCAGCACGATGGTGAACGAGTAGGTGGTGGGGCCCACCACCAGCCCCAGCAGTTTGGTCCAGAGCACCTCGTAGGCCATGGCGCAAAAGCCCGAGACGAAGAAGATCAGCAGCGCGCCGCGGACCACGGCCGTTCCTTCCGGCGCTGCCGGCGCCGTGACGATATCGGCCGCCGGGGGCGCTTTGCGGGGGTCTGTTTTGGCTTTGCCTTTTTCAGGAACCGGCGCCGGATCCGAACCGATGCGCAGGCAGACCACGCCGATGGCGCAGTTGACGGCCATGGTCGTGAGCATCGTGCCCCAGATGCCCAAGAGATCGATGAGCCAGAAGCCGCACAACAGGGACCCCAAGGCCGCGCCGATGGTGTTCAGGCCGTAGAGCCGTCCGGCGTGGGTCCCCAGGTGGGCGAGCCGGCTCACGTAGAATTTGCACAGAAAGGGCAGGGTGGCGCCCATGCACACCGCCGGCAGGCAGAGCAGCACGAGGGCGCCGGCGAAGATCGTCAAATGGTAGGCCAGCGTGTGTGCGAACAGAGCATTGTACAACACGCCGTAGAGCAGCTTGAGCAGCATCAGCAGGATGGGCACGCACAGGGCATACAGGCCGATGGAGAGCTCCAGCAAGCCGTACATGCGCACCAGGCGCAACGGTTCCATGGCGTCGGCCCGGCGGCCGGCCAGGTAGCTGCCCAGCCCCATGCCGCCCATGAAGACCACCAGGATGGTGCTCACCGCGAAGGGCGCGCCGCCGATCACCTGGGAGATCATGCGCATCCAGACGATCTCGTACACCAGGGCCGTGGTGCCGGAGAGGAAGAAGCAGGCCAGGATCACCTTGGCCAGGCGCTCGACGGAAGTCGGGACGACGGCTTTGTTTTTCATAGGGTTCAATCGTTTTTAAGGTTATTTCCCCGAGGGGGAAGCGATCGCTGGCGGCGGGAAGCCCGCCCCCTTCGGGCGAAGGAGGCGGGCAGGTTGTACTGCTTTACACGTTCAAGGAGGCGAAGTTCTTGCCTTCCTTGACCAGCCGTTCCAACAGCGGCGCCGGCTTGAAATCGTCGCCGTGCTTGGCCTGGAACTGCTTCATTACCGCCAGGACTTTGTCCAGGCCCACCAGGTCGGCATAGAACATGGGGCCGCCGCGGTAGACCGGCCAGCCGTAGCCGTTGACCCAGATCACATCCAGGTCGCTGGGCCGCACGGCGATTTTTTCTTCCAGGATCTTGGCCCCTTCGTTGATGATGGGGTAGATGCAGCGCTGGACGATCTCTTCATCCGAAATCGCACGTGGGGTGTACCCCTTCTTCTGGGCCAGGGCCTTGATCATGGCTTCCACTTCGGGCGCGGGCTTGGGCGCCCGGCTGCCTTCGGCATAGTTGTAGTAGCCCTTGTTGTTCTTGATACCGAAGCGACCGGCTTCGCACAGGATCTGCTGCATGGTCTCGCCCTTGGAGGTCTCCTTGCTCCACCCCAGGTCGATGCCGATCAGGTCGAGCAACGCTACCGGTCCCATGGGGAAGCCGAAGTCGTAAATGACTTTGTCGATTTGAGCCGGCGAGGCCCCTTAGAT
>JAKAFO010000053.1 GCA_021819735.1 Deltaproteobacteria bacterium | reverse complement strand
ATTGAAAAAAGAGTTGCCGCCAATAAGAGGTATCGAAATCTGATAGGAAAAGTCATTGTATTCATCATGGTCACGGACGGTCCATTTCAAAAAGGAGCTTGTGGCCTTCCCCTTAATCCATCATCTCTTGCACAGTGAAGCCCTCGATTTCCAGGGCCTCCTTTATGGGATGCGTGTCACAGGGCGTCAGGCGAAAGAAATAAGTGCGTTTGGCGGTACGCTGGGCAGTCATCCCGACATTGATGATATCTCCACCTTGATCGTGGATAATCTGAATCGCTTTGTTCAAGCCACCGGGTTCATCGCTGGTAGTGACATCGATACGTGCGCTGCTGGCAAGGATGCCCATCATGTCGATGAATGCGCGCAGCAGGTCCGATTCGGTTATGATGCCCACCAACCGTTGGCCTTTGACAACAGGCAGGCCACCGACTTTATGTCTGTAAATGACCTGAGCGGCGATTTCCACATCGTCATCCGGGGATACCGTAATGGGGTTCTTGATCATCATGTCGGACAAACACAAATCCCCCAACATGGAGGGGAGCAAGGCCTGCTTCAGGTCGGCTAAGGTCAGCAGCCCTTTGAGCTGCTTCTTGGCATCCACGACCGGAAGGTGACGAATGGAATTGAGCTTCATTAATTCAATGGCTTGCTGCACCGAATGCTTTGTGGTGACAGTTATGGGATTCGCGACCATCAACGATTTGATTTTCATCGCCCGGCCCTTTCTGAGGATTCATTAGCGTAACGACTCAGCTATAACATTGATATTTAATGTCAAACAAGATGTTTTTTAATCGGCTAAGAGCGGTGGGCAAAAAATGGCGTGGGTACTGGCATGATAAGCGCGGTTCTGCAAGGATTCCGGTCCCGACCGGCTCAGGCCTTGACTACCGGCTCGTACAGGCATAGTGGTTCGGCGGTCATGAAATCACCGGAAGCCTCATGGGCTCTGGCTCTGCACCCGCCGCACACCCTACGGTACTCGCACAGGCCGCACTTGCCTTTGAGTTGGTGCACATCGCGCAGGGTCTGAAAATTAGGGGATTTGTGCCAGACGTCGGTGAACGATTGCTTCGTAATGTCGCCGCAGTTCAAATCCAGAAAACCGCAAGGCTGCACGATTCCTCGATGAGAAATGAAACAAAAGCCGCTGCCGGCCAGACACCCTCGCGTAACTGCATCCAATCCATGGCTTTGAAAGGATACTGCTTGTCCCTCTGCCTTCGCGCGCTGGCGCAGAATGCGATGATAGTGCGGCGCACAAGTCGCTTTGAGCTGCAAAGAGGTTTTATTGCGCTGGTCGTAGAACCAGTTCAAGGTTTCTTCATATTCCTGGGCATCGATGGCTCGGTCGAGGATATATTTGCCGCGACCAGTGGGGACCAGTAGAAAGATATGATGTGCCACGGCGCCCAACTGTTCGGCCAGCTTCAGGATGGTGGGGATTTGCTTCAGATTGCTTTTGGTGATGGTGGTGTTGATCTGAAAGGCGATGCCGGCAGCCTTGGCATTGGCGATTCCGCGCAAAGCCCCATCGAAGGCCCCCTCCACACCGCGAAATGCATCGTGACTGGCGGCGGTGGCGCCATCCAAACTGATGCTGATGCGCTGAATGCCGGCTCGGGCCATCTTCTCGGCCACTTGTTCGGTCACCAGCATGCCATTGACCGCCATCACCATGCGCAGTCCCTTGCCGTTACCATAGCTGGCGATATCGAAGATATCGGCGCGCAACAGCGGTTCGCCACCCGTCAGGATGATGATCGGCTTGCCGACCTGCTCGATCTGGTCCAGCAGCCGGAAGGCAGCCTGGGTGTCTAACTCTCCGGTATACGGGCCGCATGTGGCCGAAGCGCGACAGTGAACACATGCGAGATTGCAATTGCGCGTTGTTTCCCAGGCGACGAGCCGCAAGGTGTTCTCGGCCGATTGCTCCCCGTGGGGCGCCTGGCCAGGCATATGTTGCGATGGATGGTGATGCATGTTCAACTCGTTTGGTTGATAATACTTTTTCTAATGGCTATTGAGGAGTTGGGCTGCTTCCAATGCGAAATAGGTCAAAATCATATCGGCACCGGCGCGCTTGATGGCAGTCAGTGTTTCCAGCATGACCTTGGGACCGTCGAGCCACCCCCGTTCAGCCGCGGCTTTTATCATGGCGTATTCACCGCTCACGTTATAAGCGGCCACTGGAAGATCGAACTCCTCTTTAATGCGGCAGATGATATCCAGGTAGGCGAGGGCCGGCTTGACCATGACAATGTCCGCTCCTTCCTCCGCATCCATGGAAACCTCACGGAGCGCTTCGCGGGCATTGGCCGGGTCCATCTGGTAGGTGCGGCGGTCGCCGAACTGGGGCGCGGAATCCGCGGCTTCGCGAAAAGGGCCATAATATGCCGAGCAATATTTGGCCGCGTACGACATGATGGGGATGTGGCTGAAATTCTCCTCGTCGAGTGCTTCGCGGATTTCCGCCACCCGGCCGTCCATCATATCCGACGGCGCCACCATGTCGGCGCCGGACTTGGCATGGGACAGGGCCGTGCGGGCCAGCAGATCCAGGCTGGCATCGTTATCGATGGTTTGGCCCTCCACCACCCCGCAGTGGCCGTGATCGGTATACGCACACAGGCAGACATCGGTGATCACGGTGAGGCCCGGCACTTTGTCTTTAACTGCTTTGACGGCGCGTTGCACCACGCCATCCTTGGCATAGGCTTGGGTCGCCAGCGGGTCTTTGCGCGGTGGCAGGCCGAAGAGAATAATCGCTGGAATCCCTAGTCCACGAGCCTGTTCGGCCGTTTCGACGATATGATTGATGGAAAGCTGGAATTGACCCGGCATGGAAGGGATGGGGTTCTTGACATTTTTGCCATCAACCGCGAACAGGGGCAGGATCAGATCGCCCACATCCAATTGCGTTTCACGCACCATGCGGCGCAGGTTTTCGTTCATTCGCATCCGGCGGGCACGATAGTCGGGGAACAGCATATCCTTCTCCTTTTTAGAGCGATTGGGCAATCTCTTCATCAGTTAGGTAGCACGCCGGGTCAGGGGCCCATACATCGCCCGTGACTGCTTCGGCACGCACGCGGAAGTTGCCGCCGCACACATCCAGCCAGCAGCAGGTGGCGCAGCGCCCCTGGACATATTTCTTCTTTTCCTTCAACTGCAACAGCAACGGGTCTTCTGGCTCTGTCCATATTTTGGAGAAAGGCCTTTGGCGCACATTGCCGAAACTTTGATGGCGCCAAAACTGGTCGGCGTGAACTTGGCCATCCCAACTCACGCAACCGATGCCCCGGCCGGAGTTATTGCCTTCGTTCATCTTGAGCAGTTCCAACACCTCCGCGGCGCGCTGGGGGTTGTCTTTTTTGAGTCGCATGTAGAGGTAGGGGCCATCGGCATGATTATCGACGGTAAGCACCTCCTTAGGTTTGCCTTGGTCGTGCAGTCGGCGGGTGCGGTCAATAATCAAATCCACGGCAGCGCGCGTCTGTTCGTGCGTCAAGTCATCGGCCAGCAATGCCGAGCCCCGGCCGGCATATACCAGATGGTAGAAGCAAACCCGGGGAATTTCCATCTTCTCCAGCAAGTCGAAGATGCCGTCGATTTGATCCGCATTGCGTTTGTTCATGGTGAAGCGCAGACCAACCTTGATGCCGGCTTCCTGGCAATTGCGAATGCCGTTCAAAGCTTTGGCGAAGGCACCCTTTACACCTCTGAAAAGATCGTTGACCGGTTCCAGGCCATCCAGGCTGATTCCCACATACGACAGGCCGATCTGCTTGAGGGTTTGGGCCGTGCCGCGATCGATGAGCGTGCCATTGGTGGAGATCACGGCACGCATGCCTTTTTGCACGGCATACGCCGCCAATTCGGGCAAGTCTTTTCGCACCAGCGGTTCGCCGCCGGAAAAAAGCAGCACCGGCACACCGTATTGGGCCATGTCATCGATCATGCGAAGGCCGTCGGCGGTACTTAGCTCATCGCCTGAAGATCCAGCGGTGGCATGGGCGTAACAATGAACACATTTCAAATTGCAGGCCCGGGTGATATTCCATACGACCACCGGCCGTTTGTCTTCGGAGAACTGGAGCAGATGACTGGGAAGACGAGAAGATTCTCGTCCATAGCGCAACGCATCGGACGGTTCCACCGTGCCGCAGTAAAGCTTGGAGATGCCGATCATGCCGATGGTTTCCTTTCTTGATCACCTTGCGAGCCGGATATGGGGGTGGGGGTGCTGATCGGCGGTTGGGTCTCCCTGAGCAACTCACGGATGAAGGTCTCCGGTGCTTCCAGGGCTAAACGAGTCAGGAAGAAGCGGTTGCGACCGGTTTTTTCACGCACCAATTTCAATCCATACTCCAGGTCAGTGCTCAACTGTTTATAAATGGCGTCCAGGTTCGCTGAATCGTCGCGCCAGCGGGTGATGATACTATCGACAGCCTCTTCTTCGAATACGATATTGATGCCATTTTTCTTCAAAAATTGCATTTCAATGGCTTTGACCTGTTCGTAAAAATGAGTGAACTTTTCGAAGACGCCGTTGATGTCGACGGTATGAGATACATAGTAATCCGCGATCAGCCCCACCCGGGCCGGTGTTAACGGTAGTCCGAACTTCTCGCGGAGGTGATTTTGGTTGGCGGAAAGGTACTGAATCAAACCTGCTTTCTCTTCAGCGCAGATGGCTTCGAAAGAAGCTTGCATATCCGAATCGTCCGGTCTGGATTCAAGTTTGGCCATCCATTGCGGCACGTGCGTAATGACATTTTCGGTTACCGCGAAGCGTCGCACATTCAAGGAAGGTAACCGTTTTTCGAATCTCAGCAAAGCGCGCTCCACGGCGCTGACCAAGCCTCTTGCGCCGGTGGATTCCTCAAAGGCCTCCTGGGCAAGATATCGCAGTGCGCCGTTGCTGAATTTAACGGTAATGCCATAGGCCGCAAAGTCGAGCTTTTTTCCCAGGATGATCGGATTATTAGGATTGGATAGAATGGTGTAGAGATCTTCTTCCGTGAGTTGCTCGAAAACCGCCCGAACAGGCAGACGGCCCACGAATTCCGATTCGAATCCAAAACTGATCAGGTCCTCGGATTTGACTTTGGAAAGAATTTCGCTTTCGGCCTCGGGTTTGACGAAGGTGGCGCCGAAACCGATGGCCTGTTCGGAAATTCTCTTCTTAATGATCTTGTCCAATCCGGAAAAAGCACCGCTCATGATAAACAGAATGTTCTTGGTATTCACCGTGGAGCGATCACGGCGGCCCGTTTTTCTGAACCGTTCGATCTCCTGCAACATGGAAATGGGATCGTGGGGTACTTTCAGATCCACGTCCGTTTCTTCCATGGGTTTGAGCAAGGCCCGTTGTACCCCTGTGCGCGAAACATCGGCCCCGATGAGATTCTGGGCCGAGGCGATTTTATCGATCTCATCGATGTAAATGATGCCGTACTGGGCTCGCTCGAGGTCACCGTCGGCCTCGCGCACCAAATCGCGTACCAGGTCTTCGACATCCCCGCCCACATATCCGGTCTCGCTGAATTTGGTGGCATCGCCTTTCACGAACGGCACACCTATCTTATGGGCGATCAGGCGGATCATGTAGGTTTTGCCCACGCCAGTGGGGCCCAGCATCAGGATGTTGTTTTTGATGCTGCCGACCATGTCGCTCACGGCATCGGGCGATTTCTGTCTGAAGCGAATCCGATTGAAATGGGTGCAAATCTTGGTCGCAAGAATGGCTTTGGCGTTGTCTTGCTTAATAATGTATTGGTCCAGGTATGAAACCAATTCCTCTGGTTTCATGTCAAAGTGCATTTGGAAGGGTTTATGAACTGGCGCTTCGACTGTGTCGCTGGCATCCGTTTGGGGAAGCACAATCGGAGCGGTCATTTTGACGGACCCACCGAATTTCTTAGCCAGAAATTCCCCCAGCTCTTTTTCGATCTCTTTTGGATCTGGAAATTTTTCTGAAGTATTCATAATGCTCGGACTATAATCACCTATGAAATTGAATGCAAGCCGATCAAGGGCTTCAACAAGACCTGTTTGGAGATCTTTCGAAACGCCTTCTTGCGGTGTCTGTATCATACGGCGTCTCTGTAAAAAAAAGAGGGTTCGGACGGCGATCCAAACCCTTGCACTTCTTTTGGTGCGCCCGGCGCGGATCGAACGCGCGACTCCCAGCTCCGGAGGCTGGTGCTCTATCCACTGAGCTACGGGCGCATAACGGAGGGCAGATTAATGGAACTGTCGGTGCAAGTCAAGGCGTGATGCCTGGTTTGTTTTCGAAATTTTTCATGACGGCCAGTGCGGTTTTGGCTTCGCCCACCACATATAAAGATCCGGCTATGCAGATCACGTCTTCTTTGGCAGTGGTGGCTACAGCATAACGCACCGCTTCTCCCACATCGGTCCTTACTTCCACATTCGGGCTGAACTCCCTAGCCGCCAGCTCCAATTTTTCAGCCGGGATGGCGCGGTCGATCTTGGGCTGGGTGACAATTACCCGGCTGCATGAGGCAATCAGGTCCTTGAGGATATTGCGATAGGGCTTGTCTTCCAATATTCCGATGACCAGGGTGATGTTTCGATTGTGAAGGTGGCGGCGCAGGTGGCGTCCCAGGATTCGGGCGGACATCAAATTATGAGCACCGTCCAGAATGATTTCGGGCGCCGTGCCCACCAATTCGAGGCGGCCGGGCCAGCGGGTATCCTCCAGGCCTTTTCGTAGCGTCTCTTCTTTGATGGTCGCGTGGCCGTTGATTTCCAGAAGTTCGCAGGCGGCCAGAACCAGAGAGGCATTGTCCACCTGGTGGTCTCCGCTAAGCCCCAGGTGCAGCTTTTTATAGGTGTGGTGTATTCCGTAATAATCGAATTGCATGTTCGGCAGTCGCCGACATCGAAACTCCCGGCCGTGTCGATAAAGGGGGGCTCCCAGCTTGGAGGCCTGATCGGCTATCACATTGCCGGCACTTTGCTGGTGCACCCCCGTCACCACCGGCGTGTTTGATTTTATGATTCCGGCCTTCTCTCCGGCAATCTCAGCAATGGTAGCCCCAAGATAGGCACGATGTTCCAAAGAGATGTTGGTGATTACGGACAGGACGGGGTGAAGGACGTTGGTGGCATCCAGTCGTCCGCCCATGCCGGTTTCAATCACGGCCCACTGAACTTTTTGCCGGGCAAACTCATCCAGGGCCATGGCTGTCGTGAATTCGAAAAAGGTCGGCTGGCGGGGTAAGCCCTCGATGGCCATGGCGCGCTGACAAGATCTAACCACGGCTTCATCATCAATGGGCTGATCGTTGATGCAAATGCGCTCGTTGAAACGCTCCAAATGGGGTGAGGTGTACCGTCCGACGTTATAACCTGCCAAGCGCAAGACGGTGGCCAGCATTGCAGCCACCGATCCCTTGCCATTGGTGCCGGCAATGTGAATGGAATGAAACTGGTTTTGGGGATCGCCTAAGGCTGACAACATTGCGCTTATGGTTTCGAGTCCCAGCTTGATACCGAAACGATGCAGGCGAAACATGGATGCCAGGCACTCTTGGTAAACCGGATCGTTACGAAGGAGGTCCCATTCAGACGAAGAGCTCAATGTGTATTTTTCCTCTATAAACAGAGGGTTCGGAAAATAAAAACCCGGCGGCATCGGGATTGATGGCCGGGTTTTTTGTTCTCAGCGGGATGAAAATAGCTTAATTGTATCTTTTACGACGCGCCGCGGCGATTCGTTGCCGTCGGAGCGCTTCGCGCTGTTTGCGGCGACGATACTCACTGGGTTTTTCGTAGCTCTTTTTTAACTTCAAGCGTTTGAAAAGACCGTCGTTTTGGATCTTTTTCTTCAAGATCCGCATGGCTTTTTCAAGATCGTTGTCTTGAACCCTGACCGTAATAGCCTTCAACCTTTTTCACGCCCCCTTCTTTACCATTCCAGCTATCCTGGAGTTGGTTAATCATATCCCAGTTGGATAAAGTTGCTCTTTTACACACTCATCCTATGGATTGCAACTGAAATTTGGCCGCCCATAACCAAATTCTTTTCGGAACTTCAAGCTTTTCGCTTCCGATCGAACAAAAAGTCCATAATAGAGTTGACTTCAAACCATCTTTCGGTAATATTCGCAACCTTTATTTCCACAATGCGCCAGTGTGCATCAGATATAAATCAACATCAACGAAAACATTAAGGAGGATTTGTTATGCGTTTGATATTGTTAGGCGGACCAGGCGCCGGCAAAGGGACCCAAGCCACTTATATTAAGGAACGGTATCAGATTCCGCAGATTTCCACGGGTGACATGTTACGAGCCGCGGTAAAAGCCGGCACCGAGCTTGGTAAGAAAGCCAAGGCGGTCATGGACTCTGGCGGTTTGGTGTCGGACGATATTATTATTGGCCTTGTCAAGGAGCGCATCAAAGAGCCGGATTGCCAAAAAGGCTTCTTGTTCGACGGCTTTCCTCGCACGATTCCCCAAGCCGATGCCATGAAAAACGCCGGAGTTATGATCGATGCGGTTGTGGAGATCGATGTGCCCGATCAGGAGATCATTAAGCGCATGAGCGGCCGGCGCGCTCATCTGGCCAGCGGTCGCACCTATCACGTGATTTTCAATCCGCCTAAGGTGGAAGGAAAAGATGATGTGACTGGCGAACCCTTGATCCAGAGGGATGACGATAAAGAAGAGACGGTGCGTAAACGGTTGGATGTTTACCATGCCCAAACCGAACCGCTGGTCGATTACTACAAGAAATGGGCTAAGTCCGGAGCCCCGGGCGCGCCCAAGCATGTGCGCATTGAAGGGGTCGGCAAGGTCGATCAAATCCGTGACAGCATTTTTAAAGCGCTCGATCAGATAAAAAAATAAGGCCTGGCGAATGCAATGGAAAAGCCCGATAACGTTCAGTGCGTTATCGGGCTTTTTTTGGCAACCACTGCACGGTGAGTGCCAAGGCAGACCAAAAATGCTTGACAGTCAAAATACCTTGGGATAATCATCAAACCCGTATATTGGAGCCCGCCCAGTTGGAGAGAATTTGGAAGCAATTTTCTCCCTAAACAAAGCAACCGCATATTCCTCCACAACGATCAACTGTTCTACCATCACCGGAAGGGCAAAATACCCAGGGCACGGACAGGTTGGTTCAGTCGAGCGATTGGCACGGGTTTCGAGCATTCAGCCTCATTTTTAAGTTGTATTTTTCCGCTTACAAGCACGGAATAATGATTTGCGAAGCTGTTCCGTGCCAATTCCGGCAGAAGCAACGGCTAAAGAATTTTGCAATGGAGAGCGTCCAATGAATGTTTCCGAACTGAAGAGCATGAAAATCAATGAATTGACCCAGATGGCCAAGAAGCTGAAGATCGAAGGCTATGCCGGCATGCGCAAGCAAGAATTGATCTTTTCTTTGCTTCAGGCCCAGATTGAAAAGAACGGTCTGATCTACGGGGAGGGAACGCTCGAAATATTGCCGGACGGCTTTGGATTTCTGCGAGCGCCGAGCTACAATTATCTGCCGGGTCCCGACGATATTTACGTATCGCCCTCTCAAATCAGAAGATTCAATATCCGTACAGGGGATACTGTATCTGGCCAGATCCGCCAGCCCAAGGAGTCAGAGCGCTATTTTGCACTTCTGAAAGTCGAGGCCATCAATTACGAAGACCCTGAAGTGGCCCGTGACAAAATCCTTTTCGACAACTTGACCCCTCTTTATCCCAATTTAAAAATCAACCTGGAAACCGATGCCGAAAATTATTCCGCCCGCATCATGGATTTGCTTACGCCCGTGGGCTTCGGCCAGCGCGGGCTGATCGTCTCTCCGCCCCGCTCGGGCAAAACCATGCTTTTACAAAGCTTAGCCAATAGCATTGCCAAAAATCACAAGGATATCGTCCTGTTCGTGCTGCTTATCGATGAGCGGCCGGAGGAAGTGACCGATATGCAGCGTTCGGTCAAAGGCGAGGTGATTAGCTCCACCTTCGACGAGCCGGCCGAGCGTCATGTCCAGGTGGCTGAGATGGTAATAGAAAAAGCCAAGCGTCTGGTGGAACACAAAAAGAACGTGGTCATTCTGTTGGACAGTATCACGCGTTTGGCCCGCGCCTATAACTCGGTGATGCCGCCCTCGGGCAAAATTCTTTCCGGCGGCGTCGATTCCAATGCGCTCCAGCGCCCCAAACGTTTTTTTGGGGCGGCTCGCAACATCGAAGATGGCGGCAGCCTGACCATCATCGCCACGGCGCTCATCGATACGGGCAGCCGCATGGACGAGGTGATTTTCGAGGAATTCAAAGGTACCGGCAACCTGGAAATTCAATTGGATCGTCGCCTGGCCGATAAGCGCATCTTCCCGGCCATCGATATCAAGAAGTCCGGCACCCGCAAGGAAGAATTGCTTCTGGACGAGCAGACCCTCAATCGGGTATGGATCATCCGCAAGCTGTTGGCTTCCCTGAATCCATCCGATGCCTTGGAATTTTTGCTTGATAAAATGCAGGGAACCAGAGATAATAAAGACTTTTTAGAGTCCATGAATGCTTAATCATGCAGGGGGTTGAATTAAAATGAAAAACGACATCCATCCGCAATTTTCTCAAACGACCATCAAGTGTGCATGCGGTGGTACGCTCGAGGTGGGTTCAACCAAGAAAGACATTTCCGTTGAAATTTGTTCACAATGCCATCCCTTTTTCACCGGCAAGCAAAAATTGGTGGATACGGCTGGGCGCATCGAGCGGTTCCGCAAGAAATACGCCGAGTACAACAGCAACCAAAGCAAAAAGTAGCTTTCTTCGCCCCGGTTGGTCCGGCGGCACGCGATCAAGCTGTCAACCGTTATCGGTGACAGCTTGACGTTTTCTGGGATATCGACATTCAGGCTCGATCAAAGGTATTTTGGGTTATGTTTGACAAACTCAAAGGGGTCGAAGAGCGTTTCGTGGAGTTGGAAGGGTTACTGAGCGATCCCAAGGTGCTTCAGGATCGCGGTGCTTTTCAGAAATACTCCCGTGAGCACGCTGAAATCAGCGAGATTGTTAGTGTTTACAGGACTTACAAGCAAATAAATGGTGAGCTGGACGACACCCTGGAAATGCTCAAAGACGCAGATCCGGAGATCAAGCACATGGCCAAAGAGGAGATGGAGCGCCTCAACAGCCGCAAGGCCGAGCTCGAAGAAGAGCTCACGCAGCTCCTGATTCCTAAAGATCCTCTGGATGGCAAAAACGTGCTGCTGGAGATCCGGGCAGGTACAGGCGGAGACGAAGCCGGCCTTTTTGCCGGAGACCTATATAAAATGTACAGCCGGTACGCCGAATCGCGCCATTGGACCGTTGAGGTGATGGACCTGCACGCCACGGGCGTGGGCGGTCTTAAAGAGATCATCGTGATGGTCAAGGGCAAAGGGGCTTACAGCCGTCTCAAGTATGAGAGCGGCACCCATCGCGTGCAGCGGGTGCCGGCTACGGAGACCCAGGGACGCATCCATACTTCGGCGGTTACGGTGGCGGTGCTGCCCGAGGCTGAAGAGGTGGAGGTCGAGATCGACCCCAGCGATCTGCGTATCGATGTATTCCGCTCTTCCGGACCCGGAGGGCAATCGGTAAATACTACCGATTCAGCCGTCCGTATCACTCATTTGCCCACCGGATTGGTGGTGAGCTGCCAAGACGAGAAGTCTCAGCACAAGAACAAAGCCAAGGGTATGAAAGTTTTGCGCGCGCGCCTGCTGGACATGATGATTCAGGAGCAGGACGCCAAACGCTCCCACGACCGCAAGAATCAAGTCGGCAGCGGTGATCGCAGCGAACGGATTCGCACCTACAACTTCCCCCAGGGCCGCGTCACGGACCACCGCATCGGATTGACCCTCTATCGACTCGATTCCATCCTGCAGGGGGATGTGGATGAGATTATCGATGCGTTGACCAATCATTACCAGAGTCAGGCCTTGCAGCATGCCCGCTGATGATCGCACCGGCGGATCGCCCTGGACGGTTCTCAAAGCCCTGCAATGGACGGCCGATTACTTCAAGCGTTATCGTATTGAATCATTTCGAATAGACGCCGAGGTTCTGCTGGCCCATGCATTGAACTGCAAACGCCTCGATTTGTACCTGCGTCACGATCAGCCGCTGAACGAAGACGAACGTGCATGTTTCAAGGCACTCATCCAGCGCCGGATTCGCCATGAACCAGTGGCTTATATTGTGGGATATAAGGAGTTCTGGTCATTGCGTTTTCAGGTTGGCCCGGCGGTATTGATACCCAGACCCGATACCGAATGTCTGGTGGAAGCCGCCCTGAAAAACCTGCCTACAGGAGCAGGTTCAAATTGCCCCGATGTCCTCGATCTGGGCGTTGGCTCCGGGGCGATCACGGTGGCCTTGGCCCATGAGCGTCGGGAATGCCGTTACTGGGCCTCGGACTGTTCGTGGCCCGCTATCTATCTGGCCAGGGAGAATGCCCGCAGCAACGGCGTGGCGGAACCTATCCGTTATTTTATGGGACGGTGGTTCGACCCGCTGCGGCCCGCTCGGGTGCAATTCGATATCGTGCTATCAAATCCGCCCTACATCCCCAGTGGCGACATTACCCGATTATCCCCGGAGATCCGGTTCTTCGAGCCCACGGGGGCTTTGGATGGAGGCGCAGACGGTCTTCGTCACATCGGTGCCATAATTGCGGAAGCGCACGGATATCTCAAGCCAGGAGGGCTGCTCATGATGGAGATTGGATTTGATCAGCGCGATGCAGTTCAGTCCCTGGCCCAAAAATGGGATGTCTACGAGCCAGTTGTTTTTCATAAAGACTATGGCGGTCATGATCGAGTGGCCCAGTTGCGTAAAAAGAGACTTGGGGGACGACCGCCCAGGCCATGACAATGAACGGGGAAAGCGCCTCAAGCATTTAAAAAGCTGTTGCAGATTAAGGATCGATTTGTTACAAATCCTCGGTTTTAACCCATAACCCGCACGCCCATGGACTCGGCTCCCGGTGCTTTCATTGGAAAGTCGGAGCAGGGAATGAAATGGGCGCAGGCCAAACCAAAACAAGGAGCACGTAATGGCGTATGTAACTATGAAAGAGTTGTTGGAAGCCGGTGTGCATTTCGGGCATCAGACCAAACGCTGGAACCCCAAAATGAAGCCGTATATTTTCGGCGCGCGCAACGGTATCTACATTGTCGACCTGCAGAAAACCGTGCGCATGTTCAAAACCGCGTACGATTTCATCGTCGATACGGCGGCTTCCGGGCGCTCGGTGCTGTTCGTGGGAACCAAGAAGCAGGCCCGGGAAGCGATTTACGAAGAGGCCAACCGTTGCGAGATGTACTACGTGCACAACCGTTGGTTGGGCGGCATGATGACCAATTTTCAGACCATCAAAAAAAGCATCGATCGGCTCAACTATCTCAACAATATCGAGTTAGACGGCTCCATCAATCTTTTCCCCAAGAAAGAACGGCTCAAACTGGCCAAAGAACGCGGCAAATTGGACAGCACTTTGGGCGGCATCCGCACCATGTCCCGTCTGCCCGGCGCCATGTTTGTGATCGACCCTAAAAATGAGGCCATCGCCGTGCGTGAAGGCCGGCGCCTGGGGATTCCCATCGTGGGCATCGTGGACACCAACTGCGATCCGGACGAAGTGGATTATGTGATTCCCGGCAACGACGATGCCATTCGGGCCATCCGCCTGGTAACCTCGCGGATCGCCGACGCCTGTGTCGATGGGCAGAAGCTTATGAAAGAGAAACAGCAGGCCGACACCGATAAGGGCGAGCAGGAGCCCAGCCAGATGGAAGCCACGGCAGCCTCACTCAAACCTGGGGAGCGCAAGGTGATTTCGGACGGTTCCCAGGGACCCATCGTGGAGATAATCCGCAAGACCGGTGACGAAGAGTACGCGGACGAAGGCAAAACCGAATAGACAACGGATTCCCGCAAGGGAGCCGAACAATCAGGAGTAAGAAAGAATGGCAGACATCAGTGCAACAATGGTCAAGGCGCTCAGGGAGAAATCCGGAGCCGGCATTATGGATTGCAAAGAAGCGTTGGCCGCCTGTGACGGCGACATGGAAAAGGCCGTGGACTTTCTGCGCAAGAAAGGATTGGCAACGGCCGCCAAACGCGCCGGACGGGCAACCAGCGAGGGAACCATTCAAAGCTACATCCATTTGGGCGGTAAACTCGGCGTGATGGTGGAAGTCAATTGCGAAACCGATTTCGTAGCCAAGACCGAGGCCTTTATCGAGTTCGCCAAAAACCTGGCCATGCACGTCGCCGCCACCAACCCGGTGGCCATCAGCCAGGAAGACGTGCCCGAGGCGGTTCTCAATCGCGAAAAAGAGATCTACCGTGCCCAGGCCTTGGAGACCGGCAAGCCCGAGAAGATGATCGACAAGATCATCGAAGGTAAAATCAGCAAATTCTATAAGGAAAACTGCCTGATGAACCAGGCCTACGTCCGCGATCCGGACAAGACCATCAGCGATTACCTGAACGAGGTGGTGGCCAAAACCGGAGAGAAGATCACGGTCAAACGATTCGCGCGTTTCCAAGTAGGAGCCGAATAGGTTGAAACCCACGCCATACAAACGCATCCTGCTGAAGCTCAGCGGTGAAGCCCTCATGGGCAAGCTGAGCTTCGGCATCGACGCGGATATGCTTTCCTTCGTGGCCCAGGAGATCAAGGAAACGCACCAAACCGGTGTCGAGATCGCCGTGGTGGTCGGCGGCGGGAACATCTTCCGAGGGGTCAAGGCAAGCTCCTTCGGCATGGAGCGTACATCCGCCGACCACATGGGCATGCTGGCCACCGTGATCAATAGCTTGGCTTTGCAGGACGCCCTTGAAAAAACCGGCATCGCGACCCGCGTGCAGACGGCCATCTCCATGCACGAAGTGGCCGAACCCTATATTCTGCGTCGGGCCTTGCGCCATTTGGACAAGGGGCGGGTGGTGATTTTCGCTGCGGGGACGGGCAACCCCTATTTTACCACCGATACCGCCGCGGTGCTGCGTGCCCAGGAGATTCACGCCCAAGTTCTGCTCAAGGCAACCAAGGTGGATGGTCTTTACGACGCCGATCCGGTCACCCATCCCGAGGCCAACTTCATCGAGACCATTACCTACATGCAAGTGCTCGAACGGCAGCTAAAAGTTATGGATATGACGGCCATCTCTCTGGCCATGGACAACAATCTGCCCTTGGTCGTCTTCAGCCTCAAACAGGGCGGCAACATCATCAAGGTTGCCCGCGGAGAGCGGGTGGGAACGCTGATCAGCAACTGACGCGTCGGCCGCACGATTTCTACAACTCCGTGTCACGCGGATTGACCTTGCCAACCATGCGGCGTACATGCGGCCCCCAGGCATCTGCCACCCAAGATGGTGGCCTGCAAACGCCCCAACAGCCATCGAGGTGAACACGCATGATCGAAGAAACCTTACAAGAGACCCGCGATCGGATGGCCAAGTCCATCTCCTCACTGAAAACCGATCTGCAGCGCGTCCGCACCGGCCGGGCGTCCGCTTCCTTACTGGATGGCATCCGGGTTGACTATTACGGCACGCCGACGCCGGTGAGCCAGATGGCCACCGTCTCGGTTCCCGAAAGCCGCCTCATCACCATTCAACCCTGGGATGTTACGGTTATTAAGGCTCTGGAAAAGGCGATATTGAAGTCGGATCTGGGACTGACGCCCAGCAGTGACGGCAAGATGATTCGCATCGCCATCCCGCCGCTTTCCGAACAGCGGCGCAAAGAGCTGGCCAAGGTGGTGCATAAGACCAGCGAAGAGTGCAAAGTGGCTTTGCGCAATATCCGTCGCGACGCCAACGAACTGATCAAAGGCTTCAAAAAAGACGGCGATATCTCCGAAGATGACGCCTTCAAGGCCCAGGACCAGATCCAGAAGATCACCGATGAATTTATCCAGCGCGTCGACGAGGTCTACAAGGCCAAAGAGAAAGAAGTGCTTGAATTCTAAAGCTTCCAACGCCGATCTCGCGCCGGAAGGCCTCCCCCGCCATGTGGCCATCATCATGGACGGCAACGGCCGATGGGCCAAAAAGCGGCTTCTGAACCGAGTCAGGGGGCACGAAAAGGGCGCCGACGCAGTGCGCGGCATCGTGCGCACCTGCCGGGAGCTGAAGATTCAGGTGCTGACGCTCTATGCTTTCTCCACGGAGAACTGGCAACGACCCGCTTCGGAGATCAAGGCCCTGATGGGGTTGCTGAAAAAATTTCTGACCGAGGAAGAACAGCAGCTCACGAAAAACAATATTCGTTTGGAAGTGATCGGACAACCCCAACGGTTGCCGGACGATGTGCAGGCCATCATCCGTCAGGTCCGAGGCGCCACCGCCGCCAATGACGGCTTGGTGCTTAACCTGGCTTTGAGCTACGGCGGCCGGACCGAGATCGTCGAGATGGTGCGCACCATCGCCGCCAAGGCCGCGGCCGGTACCTTGCAGCCCGAGGCCATCGATGAAGCCTTGGTGGCCGACCATCTTTACACCCGCCACCTGCCTGACCCGGATTTGATGATCCGGACCAGCGGCGAAATGCGCATCAGCAATTTTCTTCTCTGGCAACTGGCCTACGCCGAGCTTTTTGTGACGCCGACCCTCTGGCCCGATTTTTCCCCTGAAGAGTTCATTGCCATTTTAAAAGATTATCAACAGCGGGAACGGCGCTTCGGCAAGGTACCGGCTCAACCCGAATCATAAACCTTTTCGCTTTCACCGGGCCGCGCGCTATGCTAATTTCCGTCATTCTCCGATGGATGGGCGGCTTTGCTGCGTCGTTATACAGGACACGCGCCATTCATGGGGGATGGGACGCGATCTCCGTAAGGGGATTGCACAAGGACGGACATCACTCAAGATAGTATTGGATCGACCATGCACTGGAAACGCTGGATCACCGCCCTGGTTGCCTTGCCGCTGCTCATCCTTTTGATCCTCAAAGGCGGAGCGACCCTTTTTACCCTGACCATCGGCGGGGCCGCCATCATCGCCATGTGGGAGTACTACCGCATTGTCTTCGCCGGCCATACCCCTGCCGTTCCCCTTTATTCCTTCCTTTGGTGCTATGCCGCGGGCGCGGCCATCGTGTGGACGCTGCCCACCCACGGCTTCAAAGCCATGGTAGCCTTGATAATAGTGCATTTCATGGGCGTCGCGTTTTTCTCCATCTACCGGTTTTCCCATGCCCAGGACGCGCCCGTGGTGGCCCTCAAGCAGGTTTTCGGCATCCTGTATATTCCCGTTTGCCTGGCTTTCCTGGTATTGCTTTACAATGCCGCCGACGGCATCCACTGGGTCTTTCTGTTGCTGCTGGTGGTGGCTGCCGGCGATACCGGCGCCTTTTATGTGGGCAGCTACTTGGGACGTCATAAGCTGGCGCCCTCTGTCAGCCCGAAAAAGACCATCGAAGGGGCCGCCGGTGGGTTGGCGGCCAATCTCATCGCCTGCTTCGTCTATAGCCGTCTTTTCCTTCCGACGCTTTCAACGACCGGATGCATCGTTTTTGCCTTGGGCGTTGGGATCGTCGGGCAAGCCGGCGATCTTTTCGAATCGGAATTCAAGCGTGTGGCCGGCATTAAAGATTCAGGCAATCTGCTGCCCGGCCACGGCGGATTTCTGGATCGAATGGATGCGTTGATTTTCGCTGCACCCATCGCCTACCTGATCAAGGAATATCTGCTCGCATGAAGTCGCTTGCCATACTGGGGGCCACCGGCTCCATCGGACGCAACACCCTGAAGATTGCGGCCAAGTTCCCCGACCACTTCACGGTCAAGGCGCTGGCCGCCAAACACAACGTGGAGTTGCTGGCCGAACAGATTCGATCCTTCATGCCCGAAGCGGTCGCCGTCTTCGATGCCGTCTCCGCCGACCGCTTGAAAAAGATGCTCCCCCCCCGATGCCCCGTGGAGGTCCTGTGGGGAGACGAGGGCTATCGTCAGCTTGCCACCTGGCCCGGGGTGCATATGGTTGTGGGTGCCATGGTCGGGGCCGCCGGCCTGGTGCCCACCTTGGCCGCCATCGAAGCCGGCAAGGATGTGGCCCTGGCCAACAAGGAAACCCTGGTGATGGCCGGCGCCATCGTTACGGCCGCCGTGGCGCGCAAGGGGGTGCGGCTGCTGCCCGTGGACAGCGAGCACAGCGCCATCTTCCAATGTCTTGAGGGACAGCCCGCCGAGGCGGTGGATCGGATCATCCTGACCGCTTCGGGCGGCCCTTTTCTGAGAACACCGGCCGATCGGTTCCGGCAGTTGGGGCCGGAACAGGCCCTGAAACACCCCAATTGGCAGATGGGCAACAAAATCACCATCGATTCGGCCACCTTGATGAACAAGGGACTGGAAGTGATTGAAGCCCGCTGGCTGTTCGATCTGCCCCCGGCGCAAATCCAGGTGCTGGTGCACCCCCAAAGCATTGTCCACTCCATGGTGGCTTACTGCGATGGCTCGGTCATCGCCCAACTGGGTATTCCGGACATGCAGGGGGCCATCGCCTATGCGCTCTCTTATCCCCAACGTTTGGCGTTGCGCCAGCCGCTGCCCGATTTGGCGGCTTTAGGCGCTTTGACTTTCGAGCCGCCGGACATGGAACGTTTCCCCTGCCTGCGGTTGGCTTTCGAAGCCTGCGACCAGGGAGGGACAATGCCGGTCGTGCTTAACGCGGCCAATGAAGTCGCGGTGGCGGCATTTTTATCCCGGCAGTTGTCGTTCACCGGCATTGCCGCCGTGGTTCAGGCCACGATGGCAGACCATGGGGTGGTGCCGACCCCTGACTTGAATGCGGTACTGAACGCCGATGCCTGGGCGCGACGGACAGCCCAGAGCAAGGTTGAAGCGTCGGCATCTATTTAATAGAATGCCTTGAACCAGGGTGGGGTAGGCCGGGCAATAACGCCGCCATGAGACGGCCTCAACCGATAACATCATTGATAGGTAGGCACCATGAGCGTTGTGCTTAATTTTATCGTCGTTCTGGGCATTCTGATCTTTTTCCACGAGTTCGGCCATTTCATCGTGGCCCGTCTTTTCGGCGTAGGGGTGGAGAAGTTCTCCCTGGGATTCGGCCCCCGCATACTCGGCAAAACCATCGGCCGCACCGATTACCGGCTCTCGGCCGTGCCATTGGGCGGCTATGTCAAAATGGTGGGGGAAGAGCCCGATGCGGAATTGGCGCCCGAAGACCTGCCTTATTCTTTCACCCATAAGCATGTGGCCAAGCGCAGCCTGATCGTGGCCGCCGGCCCCTTGTTCAATGTCCTGCTGGCGATTCTGATCTTCACCACCATCTTTTTTTTCCTCGGGTTGCCGAGTATTCGTCCCGTCGTTCGGGCCGTGGATGAGGGTAGCGCGGCCCAACAGGCCGGCATTCGGACCGGCGACATGATCCAAGCCATCGATGGCCAAAAGATCGAATCCTGGAACGATATCGATGCCATCGTGGAAGAAAATAAAGGCGAATCCCTCCAAATTGAGCTTGCACGAGACGGCAGCACCCAATCGGTAACCGTCAGGCCCAAGCAAATGTCTGCCAAGGATATCGTCTACGGCGACGATATCTCCTATTACGATCTGGGTATGCGCGGCTACGCCGAGTTGCAGGCGGTGGTAGGCAACACCTTGCCCAACCAGCCTGCCGCAAAGGCCGGATTGCAAAAGGGAGACCGCATCCTGGCCATCGACGGTCAGACCATCGACAATTGGCGGGCGATGTTCGACAAGATCTCATCTTCCAACGGCAAAACGCTCGCCTTCCATATCGCGCGGGGCGATGAGCGTTTAGATCTGGAGATTACGCCAGAGGAGGTGCAGGATCGCAACGCGCTGGGGATTAAAACCAGCACCTATCGCATCGGCATTCAAGCGCCGGACCCGATCCTGCCCGAAGACCGGATAACCATCCGGGTAGGACCATGGGGCGCCTTGGTGCATGGCACGGCCCGCACCTGGGCCGTGGTCAAGGAGACCGGACGCTTCTTCGTCAAACTGGTCGAACGCAAGGTGCCCAGCGAAGCCATCGGCGGGCCGATCCGCATCGCCATCATGGCCGACCAGCAGGCCCAGGAGGGCTTCTGGTATCTGCTGAACTTTATTGCCGTGATCAGCGTCAGCCTGGCAGTGATCAATTTGGTGCCCATCCCGGTGCTGGACGGCGGCCATCTGCTCTTTTTCGCCATCGAGGCGATCCAGCGCAAACCGGTCAATATGCGTGTGCGCGAGACCGCGCAGCAGATCGGCGTTTTTCTGCTGCTGCTGTTGATGATTTTCGTCTTCTACAACGATATTGTGATTACCTGGTTCCGATAGGGTCCGGGGACGATCTATAAGGAATAATCCATGGCCAGCCGAATCGAAATTACTTTAAAGCCGGAGATTCTCGATGCCGAGGGCGAAGGCTTGCGTCGCAAGGCGCGGGACTACTTTGGCATCACCATCGACAGTGTGCGCACGGTACACATCGTGACCATCGACGCGGCCCTGAGCGACGAGCAACTCCAGAGCGTTCAACTAGAGATTTTTACTAACCCGGTGACCCAACTCTCTTCCCTGGCCCCGCTGGCCGTCGATGCCGATTGGATCATCTGGGTCGGCTTCCGGCCAGGCGTGCGCGACAATGCCGGCGCCACGGCCGTGGAGGCCATGGAGGATCTGCTCGGCCAGCCTCTGGCCAAAGAGGAGGCGGTTTACACTTCCAAGCGCTACTGCCTCAAGGGCGCTCGTCTTACGGAAGCCGATGCCCGGCGCATCGCCACCGAGCTGCTGGCCAACGATATCATCCAGCAGTGGAAGATCTTCAGCCGCGATCAGTGGCAGCCTGAAGAAGGTATCGGTATCATCATCCCCAAGGTGCGTCTGGACCGCGTGCCGACCCTGACCGTGCTGCCCATCGACAGTGACGAGACGTTGCGGCGCCTGAGCGTGGAGCGCAACCTGGCCCTCAATCCCAACGACATCCCCGTGATCCGCACCTATTTTCTCGACCCGCGGGTACGGGCCGAGCGCGCCAAGGTCGGGCTGGCCGAACCCACCGATCTGGAGTTGGAGTACATCTCCCAGGGCCGCAGCGACCATTGCAACCACAACACCTTTCGCGGCCTCTTCCACTACAAGGATCTGGCCGGCGGCGAAGAGCAGACGATCAACAGCCTGTTCAAGACCTGCATCGAGGCGCCGACCCTGACCCTGGAGAAGCAAAAGCCGTGGGTGGTGTCGGTCTTGTGGGACAACGCCGGAGTAGGGCGCTTCGACGACGACCACTACTACACCATCACCGGCGAGACGCACAACTCGCCCTCCAACATGGAGGCCTACGGCGGCGCCATCACCGGCATCGTGGGTATCTATCGCGATCCACTCGGCACGGGCTTGGGCTCGCGCCTGATCATGGGCAGCTACGGCTTTTGCGTCGGGCCGCGCGACTATGCCGGCGATTTGAAGCCGCGCCTGCATCCACGCCGGCTGCTGGACGGCGTCATCGAAGGCGTTCGCGACGGCGGCAACAAGAGCGGCATTCCCACGCCCTTCGGCCAGGTGCTCTTCGATCACGGTTACATGGGCAAGTGCCTGGTCTACGTCACGGCCCTGGGCATCATGCCGGCCAAGATCAA
>JAKAFO010000052.1 GCA_021819735.1 Deltaproteobacteria bacterium | reverse complement strand
ACAGCCAAGGCTCATATTCAAAACCTGAAACAGCTTCTATCGGTTCTGGGTCACTGATTTTCGCCCGGAGTGCGATACCATCCACCAAACCAGTTGAGGGCTGCCCCGGTATGGCCGGTAAACCTTCCTATGATGAACTGCGTAAACGGATCGCGCAGTTGGAGCGCGAGTCCAGCGAACGACGCCGGATCGAAGATGAGCTGCAATACCGGCTGGCCTTCGAAGCGCTGATCACCAGCATCTCGAGCACCTTCATCAATCTGCCGCCCGCCGAAATCGACGCGGCCGTAACCGATGCCTTGAAACAGCTCGGCGAGTTCAGTCAGGTGGACCGCAGCTACCTGTTTCTCTACAACCGCGACGGCCTGACCATGGACAACACCCACGAGTGGTGCGCGCCCGGCATCGAACCGCAAATCCAGCGCCTCAAAGCCGTGCCGCTGGACCTGGTGCCGTGGTTCACCCGCCAGATCAATGCCGCCCAGGTGGTGCACATTCCCCACGTTTCCGAACTGCCGGAAGAAGCCGCGCTGCTGCGGGACGAGAACCTGCGCCAGGGCATTCAATCCCTGGTCATGGTACCGACGGAGTTCGGCGGCACCGTGATCGGCTTTCTGGGGCTGGACTCCACGCGTCGTCAAAAGACCTGGCCGCCCGATGCCATCGCCTTGTTGCGCATCGTGGGTGAAATTCTGGCCAACGCCCTGGAGCGCAAACGGGCCGAAGAGGCCCTGCTGCGCAGCGAAGAGAAATACCGCACCATCCTGGAGAGCATCGAAGAGGCCTATTGGGAAGTCAACCTGGCGGGCGACTTTACTTTTTTCAGCCCATCCCTGTGCCGCATGCTTAAATACCCCCGAGACGAATTGATGGGCATGAACTACCGCAATTATGTCACCCCCGCGGTGGCCAAGCGCTTGTACCAGATGTTCAATAAGATCTTCATCAGCGGGCGCAGCGTCCGATTGAGCGACTTCGAACATCTGGCCAAGGACGGCACGCGCATTTTCTCCGAAATGTCGGTGGCGCTCATGCGCGATCCCCAGGGAAATCCCATCGGCTTCAAAGGCATCTCCCGGGACGTCACCGAGCGCAAGATCGCCGAACAGGCCTTGCTGGAGAGCGAACAGCGTTACCGGACCGTGCTGGAAGCCAACCCCGATCCCATCGTGGTGTACGATATGCAGCGCTGCGTGATCTATTTCAATCCGGCCTTTTCCGACGTCTTCGGCTGGGATCTCAAGGCCTGTACCGGCAAGCGCATCGATGGCTTCGTTCCCGAGGATCGGCAAGCCGAGTCGCGCCAGATGGGCGAGCAAATCGTGGCCGGCCAGAGCTTTTCCGGCATCGAGACCCAGCGGCGCACCAAATCCGGGGTGCTTGTTCCGGTCAGCATCAGCGGCGCGGTGTACAAAGATGCCGGCGGCCAGCCGGTGGGCAGCATCATCACCCTGCGCGACATCCGCGAGAAGAAGAAGATGGAGCAGCAGTTGCTCAACATGCAGCGCATGGAATCCATCGGCACCCTGGCGGGCGGCATCGCCCACGATTTTAACAATCTCTTGATGGCCATTCAGGGCAATGTCTCGCTGGCGCTTTACGATCTGGGGGAGGGCGACCCCCACCGGCGGGTATTCGACGATATTCAGCGAGCGGTCAAAAGCGGTTCCCGGCTCACCTCACAACTGCTGGGCTTTGCCAGGAAAGGGCGCTATGAGGTCAAACTCCTGGAATTGAACCGGGTCGTAAAGGATGTCTCCGAAACCTATGGCCGCACGCGCAAGGATATCTCCATCCATTATGAACTGGCTGCCGATCTGTCGGCCGTGGAAGCGGACGAAGGCCAGATCGAACAGGTGCTGCTCAATATTCTGGTCAATGCCGGCCAGGCCATGGCGGCCGGCGGCGAGCTTTTCATCGTGACGCGCAACGCCTCCCACGCGGAGATGACCGGCAAGGTCTATCAGCCCAAGCCCGGCAAATACGCCTTCCTGTCGATTGCCGACAGTGGGGTGGGTATGGACAAAAAGGTCATCGACCACGTCTTCGAGCCCTTTTTTACCACCAAGGAGATGGGGCGCGGCACAGGGCTGGGACTGGCTTCGGCCTATGGGATCATCAAAGGGCACGGCGGTTACATCGACGTGGAGTCCCAACTGGGCCGCGGCACTACCTTCTATATATATCTGCCGGCCAGTGACGGGGTCGTGACCCATGCAGCCGAGGCGGCGCCCAAGGTCGTCTCCGGCAAGGAGACCATCCTGCTGGTGGATGACGAGGAGATGGTGCTCGAAATCGGCCAAAGGATCCTGGAGCGCTTGGGCTATGCCGTGATCACGGCCCAAAACGGCCTGCAGGCCGTGCAGATCTATAAGGAGCGGCACAGCCGGATCGACATGATCATCCTGGATGTGATCATGCCCGTCATGGGCGGCGGCGACACTTTTGACCGGATCAGGCAAATCGAACCGGACGTCAAGATCTTGCTCTCCAGCGGCTACAGCCTGGATGGCCAGGTGGCCGCCATCCTCCAGCGCGGCTGTGCCGGTTTCATTCAAAAACCCTTCAACATCGAAACCCTTTCCGCCAAAATCCGGGAAATCCTCGTGTAGGGGCGACCGGCGGTCGCCCTGCCGCGTTCATCGGCTTCACGCACAATTCAAGTAATTTCGACCGACTGCCGATAGATCTAACGAGCAGCTCCACCACACAAACTCGTAGACAGGCAGCACGATGTTCGCCAAAAAACTCAAAGCCATCGTCGTGGTCCACAACGACAGCGTTCACTGGGTCACCCGCGGCCGGTCCGACGAGGGCACGGCGCGGCTGCCTCTGGAAGCGCTAGTGGAAGACCCCGAGGCGGCCGGCCGGATTCCCTCCGCCGCCAGGGGAAACCACCAGAGCCTGTGGATCGTCCCGGACCACTGGTTCGGCATGGAAAGCTATCCCTTTCAGTCCGACAAATCCTCCTTGATCGTGCCTTTCCTGGAGCGCAAGCTCGGCGCGGCCCATCCCGAATGCAAAGCGGTGCGCCAATTCTTCAACTACCGGCGCGCCGCGGCGGCCGGCGGCGGCCACGAGCTGCTCGCCTATTTTCTGCAGGACGAGAAGGCCTACCGGCTTTATGATGCCCTGGGCCAAGCGCACCTGGCGCCCCGCTATATCACCACCCCGGCTTTTCTGTGGGTAGACCGCCTGAGCCGGCTGCTGCCAGATTTCGGCCAGGAAGGCACCCTTTTGATCCACATGGGCGCCGGGGAGTGCCAGCTTTACTTCTACTTCAAAGGCAACCACCTCTTTTCGCGCAACGTGATCCTGTCGGACGGGCCTGACCGCATGGAGGCCCTGACCTTCGAGATCAACCAGTCGCTCTATATGTTCTCCCAGAAGACCAAGAGCGAATTGAGTCGGGTGTACCTGATGGCCGCGGCCGCCGACGGCCCGGAAGTGTTCACCCAGGCCCTGGGCCGCGAGGTCGTCGACTTGGCGCCGCTGCTGGCCGGTCAGGCCACCATCGAACTCGATGAGGTGCCGCTGCTCAAAGGCCTGCTGCCCGAGGCGGACGCCTTTATCCGGCCGCCGTTATTCAGCGTGACCCAGCGCCAGGTGCAGCGCGAATTGGCCTGGGAGCCGGTGCAGCACGCCGGCATCGCCGTCGGTGCGGCCTTGTTGCTGCCGCTGATCGGCCTGAACCTGCTGCTGGGGCACATGCTGGGCAGCGAGGATGCGGATCGGGACCGCCTCCGACGGCAGACAGTCTCCCGGACGATCACGCTGGCCGAATATCAATCCGCTTTGGAGCAGGTGCTGCAGGCCCGGCAACGACCGGAGTGCGCCGAGACCGTGCGCCGGGTACTGGCCAGTCTGCCCGCGGGCATGCGCGTCCGGGAATTGAGCATGGCTTTGGAGGAGTCGCCGGCCGTAACCCTCAAGGCCGCGTTGCCGGCCCAAGATGCCGATCGACTCAAAGCGACCCTGATGCAACTGGTATCAGGGTTGAAGGCCCGTTTCGATCTGCCCGCCGATTTTTCCCTGAGCAACATCGAAATCGGCGTGGACCCCCAGGGAGATCTGGATGCAACCCCTCAATACCTCATCTCTTTGCGGCTGGAGCTGATATGAATTCCAAATTGCGCCTGCGTTGGACCGTCCTTGGCTTTATCTGGTTGATTTCTATTGGTTTCACCGGGTGGAACCTTGCCAAGATCGACGCTGTGGCCGCCGGCCGCATAGAGAACGAAAACCTGCGCAAGGAGAGTCTTTTTCAACGCCATAACGCCCAACGCCTGGAGCAGATAGCGGCGCGCCAGCAAGCACTCTTCATGGAGGTGGAATCCCTGGATCTGGGGATGGTGGCCCTGCGTTGCCGGCTGCGCGCCTTGGCCGCAGCCTTCCATCTGGAGGATCTGGTTATCGAAGCCGAACTCAATCAGGTCGGGGATAACCGCATTCCCTGCCGGGTCACCCTGGCAGGGGCTTTTGAAAATGTAATCGGGTTTTTAACCGCCTTGAGCGAGTATGCCTATTTGTTACCGCGCCAGACCCAAATTGGTCTGCTCCCGAGTGCTTCCAGCGTGCATTTGGAGATGTCGCTTTTCGTCCAATATAAAATCGTGGCCCCGGCCGCGCCTGCGGAACCTTTGCCCAAGATGACGACCCAGCCTTCGGAAGCGCAAGGGAGGCCCTTGTGAAGCACCTAAGCCTCACCCAAAAGCTCTGTATGGCCGGCTGGCTCCTCGCCGCGGCGATTTTGGGCGCCATTAACGGCTTTCCTTTGGTGGCCCTGGAAGAGGCCTCTATGCAGGGCGATCCGGTCAACCTGCGGGCACTGCGCTCCAAATTGAGCCTTCTGGAAAGCCTGTCGGCCGCCAATATGCGGCGGTTGTCCGACAAGGAAAGGCTTCAAAGCTTTTTCGCCGCTTATCATTCGCCCCAAAATTACACATCCACCGACACGACACCTGCCGTCTCCGCCGAAAAAGGCGATCCTGAGCAAACCATGTTGCCCAGGTTGACGGGGGTGCTGCAAACGGTGGGTAGCAGGGGGCTACCTCATTACATTGCGGTTCTGGACGGTCGGGTGTGTGCCGAAAAAGATGAGGTTCGGATGTTTACCGTGGGAACGATTACGGCCGAAGGGGCCGTCGTGCAGCGGGCCGGAAAGCAGTGGTTCCTGCCCAGTCCACAGCCTTACTACAACAGCGACCAGGGTCGCTGAACGACCCTGAACGCCACCAAGAGGAAAATACAACCATGAAACGCTCATCGACCACAATCTGGACATCCGCCTGGCTGGCATTGGCCTGCTGGGGGCTGCTCAGCGGGTGCGCAGCGCATTCGCCCCAGGCGCCGCCCAAGAACGACGGCTATGAGCTGGACCGCATGCAACCCAGGGCCATGTTGGATCAGCCCAAGCAGCGCCACCGACCCGGCCCGCCGCCCTTCAGCGAGAAGATGGCGCCCATGGCGCTGGAACAGGCCGCTGCACCGGCCCTTTACACGATGGTCTTCGACAAGGCACCCCTGGGGGAGGTGATCGCGGCCATGACCAAGGACGCGGAGTTCAACCTCTCCATCGAAACTGAGATCGATCTGACTCGGCCGGTGACCGTACATCTGAAGAACGTCACCCTGGAAGAGGCCCTGGATATGATCGTGGTCAACGGCGCCGGGTACGCCTGGAGCATGGACAAGGGCACCCTGGCCATCAAGCAGTTTTCCGAGCGGGTCTACTATTTCGAAGGGCTGGATATGGTGGGTGAAACCAATATCGACGTGGGCGGCGACATGCTCGGCTCCGGCGTGGAGAACTCCGGTGTGGCCGGCAAGTACCAGGTCAAAGCCCAGAAGCCTCAGCAGACCTCGGACTTGTGGACCGCCGTGGAGCAGGCCCTGGGTGGCCTCAAGTCCGAAGCGGGTGTCCTGCGGCTCAATCGCAATGCCGGCATCATTTACATGGCCGATACGCCCCGCCGGGTGGCGGCCATGGTCCAATTGCTGGATGCACTCTCTGCCTCCCTCAAGCGCCAGGTGTTCGTGGAAGCCCGGGTCATGGAGGTCACGCTCAACGACAATAGCAAATACGGTATCGACTGGACCCAATTGGGGGTGATGTTCACCGACAGCAACGACTCCCTGCCGGATATTTTTGAACTGGGTTTCAACTCCAACGGCGCCATCGTCAAGGGCAGCCAGACCCAGTTTGTCAGCATGCTCGATTTCTTGCGCACCCAGGGCGATGTCAAGGTGCTTTCCAGTCCGCATCTGACCGTCATGAACCGCCAGTCGGCACTGCTGACGGTGGGCTACCAGTACCCCTATGCTGATGTCGATGGGGTGGATCGTGATGAGGAAACCAATACGGTCACCATCGGAACCTCCATCCGGCGTGCGATCCTGGGCTTGCAGTTGGGGTTGACGACCGATATCACCGCAGACGGCATGATCACCTTCCACATCGTACCCACCCTGACCCGCATCCAGCGTGAGGTGGATATCGAGATCCCCCTGGGCGCGGTCTCCCAGACCATTACCAACCCGGTCATCGATTTGCAGGAGTTGGCCACCACCGTGCGCGTGCGTGAAGGCAACTCCTTTGTATTGGCCGGCTTGATCAGCAAAATTCGCACGGTCGATCATACGGGCCTGCCCTACATCAGCGACCTGCCCTGGGTCGGCCAATTTTTCAAACACATGGAAGAGAGCGAACAGAGCACCGAATTGGTGATTCTGGTGACGCCGTATATCCGGGAGGGCTAGAGCGGGAAAGGCTGAAGGTCGATTAAAGCTTTCAAGGGATATAACCGATATTTGCGATAAGTGGTGTTTTGGTTTGAACCGTTCTGGGATCTCAAGCATTCTAATGGAGGAGAAAAGATGCAGAACTTGAAACGAAAGATGAAAGACCAGGCTGGTTTTACCCTGGTGGAAATCGCCATCGTCATGGTGATTATCGGATTGCTGATCGGCGGCGTACTCAAGGGGCAAGCCATGATCGAAAACGCCAGAGTCAAGCGCGTGGTCAAGCAGGCCGATGAAATCCGGGCCGCCGTGATGACCTTTTATGATAAATTCGGCGTCTATCCCGGCGACGAGAACCTGCCCAATGTCCCTCCCGTGGGCGGCGACGGTACTGGCAACGGTAATGGTCAGATCGCGGGGACCGAAAATTTTGAAGTCTTTCGCGATTTGAGTCTGGCCAACCTGATCGGTGGCAGTTACAACGGCACATCCATTTTGCCCAAGCACGCCTTCGGCGGCAACATGGACCTCATTTGGGTCGGCAACCCGCCCGGCGCCACCGCACCTCCGGGCCACTACCTGCGGTTCTACAACCTGCCGGCCGACGTCTGCTTTGAAATCGACACCAAGAATGACGATGGCAACGCCGCTACGGGCACCATTGTGGGCAACGCTGCCTATACCACGGGCACGACGGTGGGCATCCTTTATATGCAGTTTTAGGCGCACGGCGAAACATCGATTGGGGCGCGGCAACCCGTGCCCCAGTTACTCTTTGAGGCCCCTCCATGACCCGTCGTCACACTTCAACGCTGCTAAACAAAAGAGGCTTTACCCTGCTGGAGATCGCCATCGTGATGGTGATCATCGGCATCTTGACCGGCGGCGGCGTCTCACTCATGAAAATCCTCACCGAACGCAAGGCGCGCAACGAGACCTTAGAGTACTTGCAGCAGGCCCGTTCGGCCCTGATCAGCTTCGCTGAAAGCCGGGGCCGGTTGCCCTGGGCCGACAGTAACGCCGATGGCCTGGAAGACAACGGCAATGGGAATGGCACCTTGCCCTACCTGGCCCTGCAAATGACGCCGACCGATCCATACAAAAGGGTCCTGCGCTACGAGCTGAACACCCATCTGGGCACCAGCCGCAACGCCACCTGCGCGGCCCTGCGAAGCGGTTTGACTGTCCGGCCGCTGGTGATGGACGGCGACGGCGCCGGGACGGCTTTCAACGTGGCCATGGTGCTGGTGAGCGCCGGTCCCATGGATGCCGACAACAACGGCAATGCCTTCGACGCTTACAACAGCGGCACCCACCAGGGCAACAACATCAGCGGTATCCCCAACTATCTGCGGCATGCGCCGGGGCAGACCTTCGACGACCTCACCGTCTATGTCGGTGCCAACGAACTGTCCGGCCTGGTATGCGAGTACCTGACCCTGGCAGTGAACAACGCCTCGGGCGACACCGTGTACGTCCACGATGCGACCCGGTCCGTGGATCTGGGGCACATCGACGATGGCCAATCCGCGCTGTACGAGGCGATTATTTCCGGGACCCGAATCGAAGTGCGCACCGCAGCCAACGGCATCGGTAACATCGTCTCCCCCTCGACCCCCATTACGCCGGTCATTCTGGCCGGCCAGGACGCCACGATCAATTTGGAGGCCACCAGCGGAGGCAGCAGTAGCAGCAGTAGCAGTAGTGGTGGTAATGGTAATGGCGGCGGAAACGGTGGCGGCAATGGGGGCGGGATCGGCGGCGGCGTGGGCGGCGGCCAGGGTCATTAACCTACTTTTCTTTCTTAATACGCCTTGCCCATCGACCCCATCACATCATAGAGCGGCAGCAAAATCGAGAGCACAATCAACCCGAACACCGCTCCCAGGCTGATGATGGCCATGGGTTCGATGGCGGCCAATAGCGCTGTCACGGTGCGTTGGACTTCGCCGTCGAAGTAATCGCCCAGGCGCTTGAAGGATTGGTCCAGGGTGCCGGTGGCCTCTCCGTTACGGATGGCGCCCAGCAGCAGGCTGGGATAGCCGCCGCTGCTTTCGAAGGCCGCGGCAATGGTTTCGCCGCTTTCGATCTCCTTGTAAATGGCTTTGAGGCGCTCTTCCAGGAAGCGATTGCCCAGGCCGTTATCGGCCAGGGTGGCAAAGATCTGCTGGATGGCCATGCCGGCGCCGAACATGGTGGCGAAGTTGTGGCACAGCCGGGCCAGGGAGATGTTGCGCAGCACGGTTCCCAACAGGGGGATTTTCAAGAGATAGCGGTCGAAGCGCAATCCGCCGGCTTCGGTACGCTGGTACAGGTAGATCGAAACCGCCAGCAGCAAAGTGCCCAAACCGAAGAGCAGCCAGTGGGCCTTGACGAATTCGCTCACCGCCAGGACCATGAGCGTCGCCTGGGGAATCTTCACCTGCATTTCGGAAAGTACTTTGACCATCTGGGGCAGCACGTAGCCCACCCACACCCCCAGCACGGCCACGATGGCCGCCATGACAAAGGAGGGATAGATGGTGGCTTTGCGCACATGGGAGCGCAAGTCTTCTTTCCATTGCAGAAAAGCGGCCAATTGCTTCAGGCAGGCAGGCAGCACGCCGGTCTGCTCGCCCATGCGGATGATCGACAGATCCAGTTTCTGGAAGATTTTGGCGTGGCTGCCCATGGCTTCGTAGAGCGAGCGGCCGCCCTCCACCGCCACCTTGAGCTCGCCCGAGACGCGGCGCATGGGCCGGGAGGGCAAGTAGAGGCTGTTCTCTTCCAGGGCCGAGAGGATCGGCAGGCCGATCTCCAACGTCTGGGCCAGGCGGTGGTAAAACTCCACCACCGTGCGCAGCTTGATGCCGGTGCCCGTATGCCGGGACCAGAAGCTTTCCCGGGCCTGCCGGCACTCGATCAGCGAAAGCCCGGAACGGCTCAACTGCCGTTCCACATCGCTTTCGTCCAAGGCGATGGCCGTGCCCTTTAAGGCCTTGCCCGCCGCATCCACGGCGCTGTAGCGAAAATTAGGCATAATCCACGATTACCCGCATGACCTCTTCCAGGGAGGTCTGCAGGCGGGCCACCTTTTTCAGGGCTTGCTTGAACATCAGCACGGTGCCGGCCTGCTTGGCCATGTCTTCGATTTCGCGATGCAGGGCGCCGGAAAAGACCAGGCGCTCGATGTCGCGGTTCACCTGGATCACTTCATATACGCCGGCCCGGCCGCGAAATCCGGATTGAAAGCAATGGTCGCACCCTTTGGGTTTGGCGATCTCGGTCGGCGCCGTCAGGCCGTTCTGGGTAAAGATCGCCTGCTCGCTCTCGCTGGGGGCCTGGCGCACCAGGCAGTGGGGACACAGCGTGCGCACCAGGCGCTGGGCCACGATCATCGAGAGCGCCGAGGCCAGGATGCTGGCATTGATCCCCAGGTCGAGCAATCGGTTGATGGCCGAGGCGGCATCGTTGGTATGCAGGGTGGAGAGCACCAGGTGGCCGGTGAGCGCGGCGCGCATGGCCAGGTCGGCGGTGATCTTGTCGCGGATTTCGCCCACCAGGATCACATCCGGGTCCTGGCGCATGGTCGAGCGCAGGGCGTTCTCGAAGGTCAGGCCGGCCTTGACGTTGACCGCCGTCTGGCGAATGGTGGGGATCACGTACTCGATGGGATCTTCCACGGTCATGCAATTGATGTTGGGGCTGTTGATGGCCATCAGGGCCGTATAGAGCGTGGTGGTTTTGCCCGAGCCGGTCGGGCCGGTGGTCAGGATCAAGCCATAGGGCCGGCGGATGGTGCGGTTGAAGCGCTCCAGGTCTTCGGGCTCCAGCCCTAAATTCTTCAAATCGCCCACCACCTTATTATAGATCAGCAGGCGCATGACCACGGTTTCGCCCAACTGGGTGGGGAAGGTGGAGACGCGGATGTCGAAGGTACCCACGCTGCTCTGGTACTTGATGCGGCCGTCGTGGGGGATGTTGGGGTTGGAGATGTCCATGTCGGCCATGATCTTGTAGCGCGTCAGCAACGGCTGCTGGAACTTCTTGGCGAAGAGGTACATCTGGTGCAGCACCCCGTCGATGCGGTAGTAGATGCGCACCAGGTTGTTGTCCGGCACGATGTGGATGTCGCTGGCCCCCAGCACGTAGCCCTTGTCGATGAGCAGCCCGGAGAGTTTGATGATGCGGTTGTCTTCGGTGGCCTCGCCGCCGGCGCCGGAGTAGGTGATGGCGTTGATCTCGTCGTCCAGGCTCTGGGCGGTTTTATAGTACACCTCGATGGCCTTGCCGATCCAGTTCTTGGGGGCGATGAAGGTCTCCACCCGCTGGCCGCACAGGCGCGTCAGCTTGTCCCGGGCGATGACGTCGAAGGGGTTGATGGTGGCCGCCTTCAACACCCCGTTCTCCACGGCAAAGGGGAACATGCCGTGCTCGGTGACGAACTCGATGGGGATGCGGGCCATCAGGCTGTGGTCGATCTCGGCGGTGGCCGTGTCCAGGATCTTGGCCCCGCTCTGCACGGCGATGGCCATCTGCAAGTCTTCTTCGGTCACCCAGCCCAGGCGCTGCAAGACATCGCCGATCATGCTGCCGGTCTTCTTGGTCTCCATCAGGGCCATCTTGAGCTGGTCGCCGTCGATGAAGCCCATCTCCATCAGGATATCGCCGATGCGTTTTTTCATGGCTTTTGCTCTCCGTTGTCCGCTGCCGCCAGTTCGGCCTGCAAGGCGCGCACGCGCCCCTGGATTTGCCCGCGGCCGGCGGCATCCAGCCCTTCCTTGGCCGCTTGCATATACTTCAAATAGTAGTCGACCGCCTGGTCGTAGGCCTGGTCCTGATCGTAGGCCAGGGCCAGATTGAACAGCAGGCGCCCGTCGCCGGGGTTCAGGGCCTCGGCCTTGCGGTACCAGGCGATGGCCGCCGTTGTCTGGCCCAACTGCCGCAGGGCCACCCCTTTATGGAAGTAAATCGTATAAAGCGGCGCCTGGGGCAACGCCGCGACCCGGTCCAGCAGCGGCAGGGCTTCGGCGGCCCGGCCGCAGCCGACCTGGGCGATGGCCAGGTTCAGCATCGCCTGGGGATGGGCCGGCGCCTGGCGGTGCAGATCGGCGGCCAGGGCGTAGGCCTGGTCGAATTGGCCGGTCTCCAGGTAAATGGAACTCATGTTCAGTCGGGTATCGAAGTGGTTGGGATCGATCTTGAGCACTTCGCGGTACATGGCCAACGCTTCGGGCGTGCGCCCCTGGCGCTGGAAGAGACGGGCCTTCTGGTAAAGGGGCTCGCTGGTGATGCGCCGGGCCGGCAGGGTCGCCGGCGGCTGCGCAGCGGCGCGCTCCATGGAGGCGGGCGGCGCGCGGCGCACGGCAGCCGATGGGGATTGTGTTTGGGGCTTGGCCTCAGGTTTGGGGGCAATGACCACGGGTTCCGGCATCGGCATGCGCATGGGAAGGGGGTGCGCCTCGGCCGCCTGCGCGGCCGGCGCCACCTGGGGTGCGACGGTCGGGATGGGTTCCGGCGTGGGCGCTGTCGGTCCTTGCTCCGCGACCTCCGGTTGAGGCGCCGGCATGGGTTCGTCGGCGGGCGTCGTCGGCGCGGCGGCCGCGGGCTGCGCGCCGAGCGCGCCATCCGGGCCATCGCCCGCATGCCAATGCCGCCAGCCCCAGGCCCCGGCAGCCCCCAAAAGCACGAGGGCAGCGCAGATCCCGGCGGCCAAATACCGTTTTCCAAGGCGCCGCCCGCGGCGGCCCTGGAACAAAGCCGCCGCCTCGACTTGCGGCGAAGAGCGCGCTTCGCTCTCCTTTTTGCGCAGGGCGTCGTTGAGCAGGCTCATAGGCGGGGCCTACTCCAGGCATGCAGGGAAGGCGCCGGCCCATCGGCGGTGGCCATGCGCGCCGGGGACCCGTCCCGGGCCCAATCGGCATAAATGCCGTAGCCCAGCAGGCCGGCCATGCAGACCAGGCCCGCGATGGTCAACGCCAGGCGCCGGCGCGTCAGGCGCCAGCCCGGAAACCATCGCCGGGCGCCGCTGACGCGGGAGGTGGTCTCGACCAACTCATCGAAAGCCGCCGTCACATGCTGTGCGGCCACCGTGCGGCTGTCGGCGGCGAAGGCTGCCGTCAACGCGAGGTCGCAGATCTTGTTGATCATGCGCGGCACGCCGCCCGAGTATTTGTGAATTCGGCGCACCGCCTTGGGATCGAAGCGCACCTGGCCCTTGTTGCCGGCCACCGCGAGGCGGCGGGCGATGTAGCCGGCGGTCTCGTCCAGGTTCAAAAAGTCCAGCAGGCAGTGGACCGCCACCCGTTGCTTGAGCTGCCGCAGTTCGGGACGATTCAGTTGGTCCACCAGCTCGGGCTGACCCACCAGCAGCATTTGCACCAGCTTGGTCTTGTCGGTTTCCAGGTTGGAGAGCAGGCGCAGGTCTTCCAGGGTTTCCAGCGGCATGCTCTGGGCGTCGTCGATGATGATTACCAGAGCGCCCGCGCTGCGCTGGGTCAGCACAAAGTGGTTGAGACTGTCGATCAGCTCCTTTTTGGAAGCATCCGGGGCGCACACCACCCCCAGGTCCTCCAGGATGCAGGCCAGCAACTCCTGGCCGTTCAGGGAGGGATTGATCACGTAGACCGTGCGGGCCTTGTCGCGCAGTTGGTCGAGCAGGGCCCGGCACAAGGTGGTCTTGCCGGTGCCGACCTCGCCGGTGAGCAGCAGAAATCCCATGCGGCTCTGAATGCCGTAGCGGATTTTTTCCATGACGCTCTGATGGGTCTCGGAAAAGAAGAGGAACTCGGGATCGGGCGTGATGGAAAAAGGCGTGCCGGTCAGATCGAAAAAATCGTTGTAGATTCGCTCGGGCAGGGGATCGGCCACCCCTTCGGGCGGATCGGGCAAGCTCCAGGCCATGCGGATTGCGTCCATGTTTCCCACCTATTCGTGTCGTCGCGCGAGCAGCTCAACGCCGTGGCCCCAAACACCTGGCGGCGGAAACCAAGGCAGCAAATTGCATGCCGACCGGCTTTCGACTAAGAAAGCAAAAGAATATAGATAGTTGGAAGAATCATGGATGGGTTGCGACCCCCATCGGGGCTCAACCCATAGGCGGCCTTGACGCGCGCGAGGGGGGGTAACGTCAAAAAAGCGGCGAGGCGGATCGGCGGGCAGGCCGCCGATCCGCCTCTGCCTGCTTGGCTGTTACCCCGCGTAATCGATGAGGGCGTCGATCAGCTCAAAGATCTTCTGCATGGCCGATTCGTTGAAATAGATCATTTCGGCGCTCTTGGGGCCCGTGCCGATGACGATCTCCTCGTGGTCGTGGTTGTCCATCGCGTCGTTGACGATCAGCAGGTAGTCAAAGGCGCCTTTGATTTCGGCGAACCCGTCGAAATCCATGACGATATAGGCTCGGCCGTCACCCAGCTCTTGGATCTGGTAGGTGCCCATCGTGATGGTATCCAACAGCTCCAGGGCGTAAGGTCCTTCTCCGGTTCGCAGGACCCCCTTGAGCGTGCCGGTGGTGCTGCCGAACGCGTCGGGCTCGAAGAACTTGAGGTATACCTTGTCGCCCAAGACCACGCCATGGTCCCAGATGGGGTTGGTCACGTCGCGGGTGGCCACATAGGCAATCACTTCGTCCTGGCCGTTGCCTTCGCCGTAGCCTTCCTCTTCAATCGCCAGATCGTCGTAGAGTTCCAAGGCCAGGGCAGGCACATCGGATGGCGGATAGAGGCCTTTGACCTTGTACATGACATCGCCTGCTTCGAAGGTCACCTCCTCGGTCCGCAGGTCGGTATCCTGCATTTTCGCCTGGGCCAGGTCGGCCAGCTTGAAGGTGAGACCGGCCAAATCCACCGTGACGGCCGAGATATGCTCCTTGTCCTCGAAGACCATGGCGCCGTTTTCCACCGTGAAATCTTCCAAGAAGGTTTCTTCAGGCTCGCTCAGGTCGGTAAAGGCGCTCATGTCCCGCAGATCGGCATCGGAGGCCGTCGCCGCATCGGCACCAATCACCAGGCGGTCGAAAAAGACGATGGTCGTGCCGCCGTCGTCGCCGCCCTCCTCAAAGGCATAGAGGGTCTTGCCCTGCAGGGTGGTGTAGGCGTCCGTCACCGCGGCGCCGCTCATGGTGCGCATCTGGTCCGCGACCTTGGCGATCTCCGCGGCATCGAGCAGCTCAGCCTCGGCGACGACGCCGTCCAGCGGATCGCCCACGGCATCGGTGCCTTCCTGGACCGCCGCGGCCACATGGTCCAGCTTGCTCAGCAACAGCTTGCCGGTGATCACCTGGACCGCTTGCAACTCGTAGTCATCATCCAAGCCCTCGGTGTGCGCGCCCAAAATGGTGCGCACTTCGCCGAACGCCTGGGCCACCATTTGGGCGCCGGCGTGCAGGTTAGCCAGTTCATCGTCGGCCGCACCGGCAACATAGTCTGCATAAAGCTTGTCCGGGTCCTCGACGTTGAGTTGCAGGCCGATGAGCTGGGCCGCGGCATCGGCGTCCAGGGCCGGGTTCTGGTCGATCTTGGTCTGGATCAGGGTCGTCAGGGGGGTCACAAATCCGTATTTGCCGGCCGGCGCCCGCAGGGTGTAATCGGCGCCCACGGCCTGGTCGTCGTCTTCATCGATGGTTTGGGCGGTCACCTCGACCACCAGGGGGTAAGCCTCGGGATCGTAATCGCCGGGGTCGAGGGTGTAGGCGCCGCCCTCGCCGGTGGTGGCGGAAGGCTCGCCGTCATCGCACCGACCGTTGTTGTCGATATCAAGGCAAACCGTGGCATCGCGCAGGTAGCCGTCGGCTGCGATGCCTGAAATCGATGTGGCGCTATCGTTGTCGCTGCTGCTGCTGCCGCACGCGATCATCATAAGGATGGGAAGAAGCTTGCAGAGTGTTTTTAGGGTCTTGTTCAGATGCATGAGTCCGGTTTTCCTCCTGGTCACTGAAATTTTTTCTGGGTTGCCCAAGCCGCCCCGATGCACCCGGAGCCGCTTGCGCCGGTCTGCGACGCAGTCCACATCATGGGTATCGGCCGCCAGGGCGGCAGGGTTAAATTTTTTATGACTCGGAGGATAAAAGGGGGGGGCGGGCTTCAGGGATTCATGGCTTGGATCACTGCCGCGCCTCCATGCTCAAGGCGACGGTAACGGTTTCCACGGCCGCCTCCAGGGCGACCGGCTCCCGGGTGCCGAAGCGTTCGGCGGGCAATCCCTGGGCGCCCAGTTCGGCGGTTACGGCCTGTGCCCGGGCCTGGGCCAGTTCCACGAGCCGTTCGTCGGGCACCGGTTCAACCGCCAGCAGGCGGGCGAAGAGTTCCTTGGCATAAAACCCCGCATCGGCCGCCCGGCCTTCCTTGCGGGCGGCTTTCATCTCGTCCTCGAAGGCCTCCAGGGCATCCTCGCCGAAGCGCTCCTCGAACATCTCTTCCAAGGCATCCCGGGTTTCGGAGCTGCTGAAATCCAGGGGAATGGGGCTATCGTCGGCGGACACGGTTTGTCCCAGCCGGATGGTCACGGTTTTGCGCAAGCTGCGCCGCGCCAGGAACTGACGATCCTTTTCGGGATGGTAGCGGCCCTGAACCACAAGCTTGATCTGCGGCCGCTGGCGCATGGCTTCGGCCAGCTTGAGCAGCTTTTCTTTTTCCGGCGGCGGCACTTTGGCCCGACCGGGATCGAAAGCGACTTGATCGAGGGTCGCTTCATCCCCGCCGGGAATCAGGGCGCCCAGGGCACGGAAGGGGCTTGTGGCGATTTTTTTGAGCACATTGACTAGGGTTTTGCCCACTAGTGCCCCGAAACTGAACTGGGGGTTGTTCAGGTCCCCCTGGACCGGCAGCCCCAGGTCGATGACCCCCTTGGAATTCTTCAACAAGGCCACGGCCAGGTCGAGAGGCAAGTCCAGGGCATCCGGGCTCTCTACTTTCTCGCCGAGCCTCAACTGCTCCACGACGATCTTGTTGTCCCCCTTGAGCCGGCTGTTGTCCACGTTATAGGCCAGATCGACCGTCAGCTTGCCGGCGTCAATGGTGCGGCCGGCAAACTGGCCCGAATAGGGCGTGAGCGTGGACATCTCCAGGTTTCGGAAAGCGACCTTGACGTTGGTGAACATCTTGGGGTTGGCGGTGTTGATTTCACCTTCGGCGCGCGCGGTGCCGAACTCATCCACGCGGCCGCGCAGCCGCAGTTCGGAACGGGCGTCCTTGACCGAAGTGATGCCGGCGATGTTGCCGCGCAGTTCATGGATATTGGTATCGAATGGAATCCGCAGCCGGCGGTCGGCAAAGGTGATCCTTCCATCGTTGATCAGCACTCGGCGTATGCGGTAAGCGAACGGCGCGCCGGGTTCAACGGGTTTGGATTCGGCTTTGTCGGGTTGGCCGGAGGCCTGCGCTTTGAAAAGGTTCGCCAGGTTGAAGCTGCCGTCTTTTTCGATGATCACTTTTCCGCTCAAATCCTGGACGCGCAAGTCTCCGATCTCCAGGGAATTGGGTTGGGCCAGCAGTTTCAACTGCTCGGTGGCGGCCAGCTTCCAGCCGATCACCGTTTCGTCGATGTCCGTCTCGACGACTTGCAGGTTCTCGACGTTGAACCCGCCTTCATAAACGGTTTGGGCACCGGCTGCCGGGATGGCGTGGCTCAAGGTGCCCGTGGTGGAGAAGCTCCCTGATTTTAGGATCGCCTTGGCCACCGACGCGACGTAAGGCTGGAAGGTGGGCAAGGCCAGGGAGGTGACCTCGATTTTGGCCGTCAAGGACCCGGCGGCGGGGTCCAGGGTGCCGGCGGCCTTGATCTGGCCGCCCTCGCGGATGCCGAGCGAAAGTTCCACCGGCATGGGCGAGCGGCCGTCCACTTGCGTTGCGGCGGCCGACAAGGAGTCCACGGTGAGGATCGGTTGATCGTTGCGCACCAGGCGGTCCCAAACCGTCGCCTGGATTCCGGCAATGGAAACGCGGTCCACCAGGAATTGAACGGCCGGCGTTTTGTCCGCCGCCGGCTTTTCTTCCACCGCCAGGGGTTGTTCCGCGGCGACCTCCGCGGGCGCAGGAGAGAAGAGACTGGCCAGGTTGATACGGCCTTCCAGCCGCCGTTCGACCAGGATATCGCCGCCCTCGATGGCGATCCGGGCGGCCGTAAGATGCCGCTTGCCCAAATCGACGTTTCCCTTTTCGAGGGTGACCGCACCGATGCGCACCGCCGGTTCCGCGTCCGCCGCGCCGGCCCGCACATCCTTGACCTCCAGGGCTGCGTCTTTCACCACGGCCGACCATGCTTTTCCGGTGTGGGCTTCGGCCGCCAGGCGGGCCTTGATGGCGCCCACGGCGGCCTTGAGTCCCGGCGCCCGGCGCCGGTCTTCGTAGAGGGCGCCGAATCCGTCGAGCGTGAATTCGCCCAGCAGCACGTTCCAGGACGGGTCGCCGTGCTGCTCCCGGGCCTCGGGTGCGGTTTTTGCGGGTTTCTTTTCAGGGGGAAGGACGACGCTTTGTAGATTCAAGACGCCCTTTTCATCCACCGCCAGACGCGCGCTTCCGCCCTTCACGGCGATGGCCCCCAGATCGAGCGTGCGGCCGGTGAGATCCAGTTTCGCGCCGCTCAGGCGCACCTCCGGCAATTCCAGAAACGGCTGGGGCGCATTCGGCAGGGCGAGGGCGATGCCTTGCAGCAGCAAGGAGAGCTTGGATAATTCCAGGCACGTGGCATCGCGGCCCAGATCGACGAGGCCATCGCCTTCCAACGCCAGCGTACCCGTGGGCGGTGCCAGGTTCAACCCGTCGCCGGCAAAGGCCGCCAGGGTGGCGGCGCGGAGTTGGCGCACATCGAAGTGGCCTTGGATGTTCACGGGATTGAGGCCAATCCGGCCCTCCCAGGTCAGGGTTTCATCCGCGGGGCTCACCGCGGTGATGGCAACGGTGCCTTGCCGGGCGGGCAGGGTGGTCAGGCCGCTGAACGCGACCGTCACGGGGGCCAGCGTGAGAGTGGCCGGCCGGCTCGGCCGCTGGTCCGTGAAGGTCAATTGGCCTCTGAGAATTTGGATATTTTCGAAGATCAGCCGAGGCGGCGGCACCTGCACCGGTTGCGCGGGCGGCTGGTCCTTAGATGGCGATTTGAGGCCGGCCAGGTTCAACCCGCCCGCTTTTGAAATCACGGCTTGCACCGTGGGCGTCTCGAGCCGAACCTCTCGAAAAAGCCACGCCCACTTGAACAGGCTTTTCAGTTCCCAATCGACGAAGAGCCGCTCGAAGGCGATGATCGGTGTGCCATCGGCCTCGACCATGCGGAAGGCATTCAGCTCCAGTTTGAACAGATAGGGGTTGAGGCGCACCCGGCCCAACTCAACCTCTTTGCGCAGATTTTCCCGGAGGGTTTTGGGCAGGTAATGCCGGATGAGAACGGGCGCCAGAAAGAATCCGGCCAGCGTATAGATCACAACTGCCGCGGCTCCGATGATGAAAGCTCTGCTGCGAACGATCTTTTTAAGCTTTTCGAGCATGAAAGACTCCGGCCGCTTCGGCCCATGGGAATTAGCGTCGGCCCTCGATCACCCGTTTGACCCGAATGGTTTGATCTCCGATTTTCAGCTTGCCGCAATCCTCTTCGCACCAGCCGGTGGGGGTGCCTACCTCCAAGCCTCTGGTGGAGTATAGCTCCAGGGTCTTGGTGTTGCCGCGTCCATCGGAGATCGTAATCAGATTGCCGCTAACGATGGTCACTTTGGCCGAGACCGAATCGGCGGCGCGTTTGACTGGAAGTTGGTTTGGCGTCTCGGCATACAGCGGGAGGGCAATAAAGGCGAGCAGGGCGGCGAGCATCAAGAAAAGAGTGTGTTTGCGCATTTTGTTCTCCATTTGAGGATTCATTCCAATAAATGTCGACCGGTCTATTACTGCAATCGCAACAATTCCTGTTTCGATATGCGTGCTTTCGCCAGCGGATTGGTCGTGTCGGTCACCGTTGCCACGGTCGCTGTGACCGTATCCCCGACTTTGTATTTGCTCAGATTAATGCCGTACTTGGGGTCCACGATAAAATCCCAGAGCTTCCCGTTTTTGTCCTTGACCACGATACTTCTTGCCGCCACATCGAGCTTTACGATCGTTACGACGAAGGTGGACGTTTGGGGGGAGCTCTGAGAGACCACCTTGCTTTGGGGAAGCGCGGGTTCACCGGCGCAGGCCGGCATGATACTCAGCATTCCAAAGACTACCGCAACCGATAATACTGCCAGGCACCGTTTCATTGTCGTTCTCCTTTTTGTTCGACGTTCCTCACCACGGTCAGTGTTTCATCCGCTTCTTGATCGATTTGACGAACCGTCCGAAAGATTTATCCTTTTTGCGTTTGTCCAGGTAGGACATCTCGTGGTATGCGGACTCTTTCTTGAGCTTGATATAGCTGGAAAAGCGATCTTCACGCAATATGCCGCTTTCGATGGCGGCCCGGACCGCGCAGCCGGGTTCGTGTGCGTGGCTGCAATTGGCATAGCGGCAATTGGCGGAAAGTTCAACAAGGTCTTCAAAACCCATATCGATTCCATTGCCGGCGGCCACCAGGCCCAGCTCGCGCATGCCGGGCGTATCCATCAACATCGCACCCTGGCTCAGAACGATGAGCTGGCGGCGGGAGGTGGTATGGGTGCCTTCTCCGGTGCCGCTGACGGCCTTGGTGTCAAAAGCGTCCTGGCCCAGCAGGCGATTGATGAGGGTGGTCTTGCCGACACCCGATGAGCCCAGCAGGCAGTATGTCCTGGCGGGCAGGAGCGTCTGTTGAAACGCCTCAAACCCGGTACCGGTCAGGTTGCTGAGGGCCAGCACCCGGGCTTTGGTGGCGGCGCCGACGATCGCCAGTTTCTGATTCAATTCATCCGCGGTGATCAAGTCGGTCTTCGTGAGTATCACGATCGGCTCGACATGCCCGTCGGCTGCCATTACCAGGTAGCGATCCAGACGGCGCGGGTTAAAGTCAAAATGGCAGGATTGCACAATGAAAGCGGCATCGATGTTGGCGGCAATCATCTGGAAATCGACGTTTTCGCCGGCGCTCTTGCGCCGCAAAAAGCTCTTTCTGGGAAAAACCCGGTGGATGATGGCGGCCGTGTCATCGTTGTAATATTGCGCCGTCACCCAATCGCCGACACACGGCAGATCCACGGGGCTTTCGATCGTATAAGAAAGCTTGCCCGATATTTCGGCCGGCACTTCCCTCGATTCGTTTCGGATGAGGTAGGCGCCGCGGTCGACGGCCGATACGCGCGCGATGCCACGGTCCTCCTGGAGGATTTCCGCGGCCTGCGCTTCAAACCATGGGTCGAAACCTAAATCGCTCAATTTCATATGGCCATATTCCAAACCGTAGAAGCCATTTCAAAACCTTCAATCAGGTTCACAGCCAAGGCGGGGCAAGGTGGACAACCGCAGGAATACACGTAGTATTTCGAGGATTGGACGCCTTGGCCCAACGCCGGATTTGGGCCTGAGGGGAGGTTTTGAAATGGCTTCTGGGCATTTTTTCTGGTAGAAGACGGTGTCGGGCAAACCAGTTGCGTCGGAAATTTTCTCCCCGATCGAAGATGTAATCTCTGGCCATGAAGACCTTGCCATGCCCGGTGCCGATCATCGTAACGCCCCTATTGCGGCCCAGCGGAATCGCGGTCCAGGCGAGAGGCAAGGTTATGGGCCGATTCAGCCGAAGAAGCACCCATACCCATCATCTTCGATTTCTTTTACGAGCGCACTCAATTCTTTCGATGACGCTTTCGGGCCGTACGTTTCCCACTTCCCGCTGGCCCTTTTCCAGTAGAGCTTCCATAAATTTTTGCTCTTAACGAATGTCAATTTAGCGAACGGCATTGAAATTTGGACAGCAGGATTTCTCCAATCAGGCCGGATTTCATTGATAACCACGGAATAGTTTTCTATCTTATAATCGAATCGAAGCTGATCTTTAAACTGCGCGGGCGTCCTCCGGGTGCAAAGCCCGCCAATTTGCTTTTTGATTCTCTGAAGTTCCAATTCCGTGAAAGCCATCTTTGTGCTC
>JAKAFO010000357.1 GCA_021819735.1 Deltaproteobacteria bacterium | reverse complement strand
GGCTTCGCCCGCCAGGCCGTGGAAGAAATCCGCCAAAAGGTACAAGACCGCAAAGTCATCCTGGGCCTCAGTGGCGGCGTGGATTCGACCGTCACCGCCATGCTGATCCACAAAGCCATCGGCGCGAATTTAACCTGCATCTTCGTGGATAACGGCCTGTTGCGCAAAAACGAGGCCCTCAAACTGAAAAAGACGTTCAAGGAACATTTGCATATCAACATCCGTTTCGTGGATGCCGGCCGGCAATTTCTGAAAGCGCTGGCCAAGGTCACCGATCCGGAGAAAAAGCGCAAAATCATCGGCAAAGTGTTCGTGGATGTCTTCCAGGCCGAAGCCCAAAAAATAAAGGGGGCCGATTTTCTGGCCCAAGGCACGCTCTACCCGGATGTCATCGAATCCCGCTCGGCCTTCGGCGGCCCCACGGCCGTCATCAAATCCCATCACAATGTCGGCGGTCTGCCCAAAAGCATGAAGCTCAAGCTGATAGAACCGCTTCAGTATTTGTTCAAGGACGAAGTGCGCCGTTTGGGGCTTCAACTGGGCCTAGACGAGGATCTGGTATGGCGCCAGCCCTTTCCCGGACCGGGTTTGGCCATCCGCATCCTGGGGGCCGTCACCGAGGAACGCCTGAATGTCTTGCGCGAAGTGGATGCGGTGTTGCTCGAAGAGATCCGGGCCGCCGGATATTATCGCAAGCTCTGGCAGTCGTTTGCGGTCTTACTGCCGATCAAGAGCGTGGGCATCATGGGGGACAGCCGCACCTACGAAGATATCGTGGCCGTGCGCGCCGTCACCAGCAAGGATGCCATGACCGCCGATTGGGCCAAACTGCCCCACCGCCTGCTGGGCCGCATCTCCAACCGCATCATCAACGAGGTTCGCGGCGTCAACCGGGTCGTTTACGACATCAGCTCAAAACCACCCAGCACCATCGAATGGGAATAGAGAAGAGATCGCAGCATGAAGCAAATCGATGACGAAGATGTCAAATTCCAAATGCGCATGGATAAGGTTCGCGATGAGGTGGAAGAGTCCGATGAGCCGGTGGTTCAAACCGAAGTCCACGAACTCAAGCTGGAAAAGATCAATCAGCGGGTCACCTTGATTTCCATCCTCATTCCAGTGCTGATCGTGGTCGTTCTGGTGATCACCTATCTGGACATCAAAAAACGGGTTGTGCGGACGGAAGACACCGGCGCCAGCGAGTTCCAGAAGCTTTCGGCGGACTTGGAATCCCGTTTTTCGTCGCTCTCTTTGCGTCAGGCCAAACTCGAAGAGGCCATGACCGCCATGACTGAGCAGAATGACAAGAACGTGGCTGCCATCAGGACCCGTCTGGACAAACTTCAGGAAAGCCTCAAGGAGATCAACCGGCTGGCGGCGGATCAAAAAGAGCTGAAGGCCTCCAAGGCCGAAATGGTCAAACAGATCAATACAGTGGTGGAATCATCCAATGCGGCCGCTACCCAGACCGCGGCCATCACCCAAGAGTTGAAAAAGCAGATGGACCAGGTCAGCCAGTCGCTGAATTCATCCACATCGCAGATCGGCGCCGTGGAGAAGAAACTATCCGGCATCGATCAGAACAAGATCGACAAGGCGACCATGGATCTGGCCATCAAGTTCGAAGTCCTCAAGGTGGAAAACGCGCTCAAGTCTAGAATCGATGCGCTGCAAACCAGGATCAACGAATTGCAGAACGGCACCGGCCGCCGTTCATCCGGCGCCGCACCCTCTTCGCAAACATCGTCTTCCAAGCCCTCTGCCCCGGCCGCGCAGGCACCGGCTCCGGAAAAGCCGGAGACCGCGTCCGACGCCAACATCGAAGAGCAGAACCTAAGGTAAAGCCGCCGGCAAGTTCACGCTTCCTTTATAACCACGGCCTTGGCCAGGAAGCGCTCGATGTCGTCGCGGATGTGACGTTTGCTGAATTTGCCGACGCTGGTCTTGGGAATTTCATCCACGATGGCCACCAATTTGGGCAGCATCCATTTGGTGATCTTGCCTTTATCTACCCCTTCGGCCTTGAGAAAAGCGATCAGGTCGTTCTCGTTCTTGCCCGAACCTGGAACCAGTTTGATAATGGCAAGCGCCTTTTGACCCCACACGGGGTCCGGAACGCCCACCACGGCGGCTTCGAGGACGAATTCGGCCATGGCCGCCAAATTCTCCAGCAGCACCGTGGGCACCATTTCGGAGCCGCTGCGGATCAGATCCGAGACCCGGTCCACGATGGCGAGAAATCCCTCTTCGTCGACGGTGGCCAGATCGCCGGTATGAAACCAGCCGTCGTACCAGACTTCGGCCGTCTTCTCCGGATTCTTGTAGTACTTTTCCATGACCCACGGCCCGCGTACGACGATCTGCCCGATGGTCTTGCCGTCATGGGGAACGCAGTTGCCCTGGCCATCCACCACCTCGACTTCCATGCCGAGTACGGGCAGTCCGGTCTTGACGCGCACGGCATCCAGCTTTTCCTTGGGCCAGTCGCGCATATATTTTTTTACGAAAGAGATGACCGTTGCCGGCGCGGTTTCGGTCATGCCGTATCCCGAGCCCGCCCGGGCGCCTGGGATGCGGGCTTCGATCTTCTCCTTTAGCCCCAGGGGCAATGCGCCGCCGCCGACGCCCAAACCCACCAGGCTGCTCAAATCGTATTTGTCGAGATCCTTATACTCCAGGAGCAACGCCAGGATGGTCGGCACCACGGACGCATTGGTGACCTTTTCGGTCTGCACCAATTCGCAGAAGCCATCCACCGTGAAAGTTCCGGGCAGAACGATCTTGTGTGCCCCAAAAACGAAAGCGAACGGCTGGCACCATCCATGGATGTGGAAGAGCGGCGTGATGATCATGGGCACGGCGTTTTCCCCCAGCCGGGCAGTGGTGGGATCGTTGCTGAAATTGGCCAGGGCGATTAGATGCACCGTCTGCAAATAGAGCGCCCGGTGCGTGAACATGGCGCCCTTGGGCAATCCGGTGGTGGCTGTCGTGTAGCACAGGGTGGCATTGGTATCTTCATGCAGATCGGGCCAGGCGAAATCGTCGTCGGCCGCTTCCAGCAGCGCTTCGTAGGCGTAAAGCGGCGCGATTTTTGTAGTGGGCAACTGGGTGCCGTCGGCCATGTAGACGAAGGCTTTGACTTTGTCTTTGACTCGGTCGTAAATCGCTTCCACCAGCGGTAGCAACATGTCGTCGAAGAACAAGACCTCGTCCTCGGCGTGTTGGATGGTATAAACGATGTGCTCCAGGGAGAGCCTCACGTTAACGCAGTGCAGCACGGCCCCGATGCATGGTACGGCATAGTAAAGCTCCATGTGGCGGTGCGTATTGAGCGCCATGGTGCCGATACGGTCGCCCGGCTCACCGGGAACGCCGGCCCGCACGCCCAGCTTTTTAAGGGCATTGGCCAAACGGCAAGTGCGCCGGTACCACTCGTTCCAGGTAAAGCGCTGGTATCGGCCGGTCACCTGATTGCGGTACACGATGCCGATTTCATTAGGGTAGATGGCTACGGGCCTTTTCATGATGGTCTTCAAAAGCAGAGGGTATTTCGTGCTGAATTCAGGGTAGGTCCGCGTCGCCATCCCGATGCCTCCTTTGTTTGAGTCCGCGCTTTAGGATTGATTTACCTGTCCTGATCGCAACGCCGCGCGCGTTAAAAGCACGGCCACTTCTTTTATCCAGGCTGCCATATCGAGTTGCGTATTTCTCTCGCTGGCGAAATACCAGCGCAACATGCTGTGGCTGAAGATCCCCAGAAACATATTTTTAAAAAGCCGATTGTTGAGCCGTGGCGATATGCTTCCCTCGGATTTGCCCTGATCAAGAATCCCGTCGATGACACCCAAGAGGCTTTCCAATTCAGGGTAGGCTTTGGATTGATAAAAGTGTGGATTGAAGACACCATCGAGGATGAAGGTTTTTACAAAGGACGGCTGATTCAAATAGATGGTGAAATAAAAATGAATCACCGTTCTGAGGCGCTGCAGCGGTTGCGTGATCTCGAAAAGCTCCTTGACCGTATGCAGGTATCCCTGGAAGCGCTGCTGAAGCGCGGAAAAAAGTATATCTTCCTTGTTATCGAAGTATTCGTAGAGCGTTCGTTCGGCCAGGCCGGCACCCTTGGCGATCTCGAGAGTTGTGGACCTGGCGAAGCCCCTTTCGGCGAACAATTTTTCCGCTGTGGCGATAATAACCTCGCGTTTGCGGCCGCTCTCTTCCGCCAGGGGTTGGGCGGACTGTTCGATCATGGGAATTACCAGGTCGATAATGCCGTCAAAATCCGTCGTGGGGCTCTCCGGCTGCTTGCCGCTGAAGAACAGTATATTTTCGATGTCGAGCAGCCCCTGAATGGCATCTCGGGCAACCGTGGCGGAGATTTTGTCGGAAAATACTTCCCTGCGCTGTCCTTCGACGATGATCTCCTTCATGGTTTGGCCCCACTCGAGGAACAGGGCGAAGGCTTCATGACGAAAGAAATTCTTACGCGAACGGCATTCGAACAGCGTAAATTTGGCATAATTGGGGTTTTGCTCGTGGTAGAGCGACTGCTCCCAGATCAGCTTGGTCAAGAGGCTGAGCGGCTCGCGGATTCCCTGAAGTCGAGCCTTGAAACGGGGTATGCGATCGCGCATGTAAGCCGCGGCCGTATGAAACAGAAGATCTTCCTTGTTCTTGAAGTAATGGTAAATGTGGGAAACATTCACTCCCGCGGCGGCGGCAATTTCGGCCACCGACGATTCGCTGCCCTTGCGGGCCATGATTTCCACGGCCGCATTGAGTATCTGTTCTTTGGTGCTGTTTACCACCATCGCTGCTCTCCCTTGATCCTGCACGAGCACTGCATCACCGGAACCATCCAGAAAATGAAAGCGCGGAGCGTGCATGCCAAGCACCTCTCGTATCGAAAACCGTTCATCATCAACTAACTTCAGAAGCCTGCCTCAACGCGATTGGACAGAATACCGCGATATTTATAGCATGATGTAAGCGCAATTCAATTGCAGAAATTTTGACAAAATTCCACAAAAAAAATTATTACAAAATAAAACAATCGGTTAATCATATTTATAAAAATTTTACCGCTTATTTTTCTTGCA
>JAKAFO010000356.1 GCA_021819735.1 Deltaproteobacteria bacterium | reverse complement strand
TGCGCCGCTTCAAGCTCGTGGATATGGACCGGGTGGAGGCGGGCAACCTCAACCGCCAGTTTTACTTCCGCGATCAGATCGGCCGCTTCAAGGTGGAGGCCCTGGCCGAGAATCTGCGGCGCATCGCGCCGGAGGCCGAGATCGAGCCGCTGGTGGCGCGACTGGATAGTGCTACCATGGCCGCCTGCTTCGAAGATTGCGATGTGGTGGTGGAAGGTTTCGATGGCCGCGCCCAGAAGAAAATGCTGCTGGAGGCCCTGGCGCCCGGCGGCCGAACCATCGTGTCGGCCTCGGGAGTGGCCGGCTGCGATCTGGACGGCATCCGCAAGCACCGTTTCGGCCCATGCACCGTCATCGGCGATTTTTGCACCGACGCGGACCAGTCGCCCTGCCATGCACCCAAGGTGGCCCTGGTGGCGGCCATGATGGCCCACGTCGTACTGGAAAAAGGAGGCTACTATGACCGCCCAACCGAAAAATAGACCCACCCTGCCGCGGGGTATCTACGGCATCACGGCCGAAAAATTCTCCCTGGGCCGCGGCAATGTGGCCGTGGCCGAGGCCATGATCGCCGGCGGCATCACGACCATCCAATACCGCGAAAAGCGCCCGGACAAGAGCCACCGCCAGATGCTCGACGAGTGCCGCCGCATCCGCGCTCTGACCCGGGCCGCCGGCGTGCGCTTCATCGTCAACGACTATGCGGAGATCGCCCTGCTGGTCGAGGCCGACGGCGTGCACGTGGGCCAGGACGATCTGCCGGTGCCCGAGCTGCGACGGCTCCTGGGGCCGGAGATGATCATCGGGCTCTCCACCCACTTGCCCGAACAGGCGCGCGAAGCCGTTGACCTGGGCGCCGACTACATCGGCGTGGGGCCGATCTTTGCCACCCAGACCAAGGCGGATGTGGTCGCTCCCGTGGGGTTCGCCTACCTGGAGCATGTGGCCCGGACCAGTCCCCTGCCCTTCGCGGCCATCGGCGGCATCAAAGAACACAACCTCGGCGAGGTGGTAAAACGCGGCGCCCGAACCGTCTGCCTGGTCACCGAGATCGTCGGGGCGGCCGACATTGCCGCCAAAGTCCGGGAACTCAACCGGATAATGAAAGCAACGCCTACGCCTAGAATTTGAATCGCCTGCGCGTACAATCTCTCAAGGAGAAGTCCCATGACTTACAAGACCCAAATGCAAGCCGCCCGCCAGGGCGTCGTCACCCCCCAGATGGAACAGGTCCTGGCCCAGGAGAAGATCTCCCGGGAAGATCTGCTGGCGCGGACTGCGGCCGGCCGCATCGCCATCCCGGCCAACCGCAAGCATACAAACCTGCGCGCCCGGGGCATCGGCCAGGGCCTGAGCACCAAGATCAATGTCAACCTGGGGGTCTCGGAAGATTGCTGCAACGTCTCCCTGGAGCTGGACAAGGTGCGCCGGGCCATCGAATTGAAGGCCGACGCCATCATGGATCTTTCCACCTTCGGCGCCACCCGCGAGTTCCGGCGCCGGGCCATCGACCTGAGCCCGGTGATGATCGGCACCGTGCCGGTGTACGATGCCGTGGCGCGCTACGGCAAGGATGTGCCCGCTATCTCGGTGGATGAATTCTTCGAAACGGTGAAGATCCATGCCGAAGACGGGGTGGATTTCGTCACCATCCACGCCGGCCTGACCCAGATGGCCGTGGCCCGTCTGCGCCAGAGCCCGCGCCTGACCCACGTGGTCAGCCGGGGCGGTTCGGTGCTGCTGCACTGGATGACGGCCAACGAACGGGAGAATCCCTTCTACGAACACTTCGACCGCTTGCTGGAGATCTGCCGGCAATACGACGTGACCATCAGCCTGGGCGACGGATTGCGGCCCGGCTCGCTGCACGACGCCACGGACGCGGCCCAGATCCAGGAGCTGATCGTGCTGGGGGAATTGACCCTGCGCGCCTGGAAAGCCGACGTTCAGGTGATGATCGAGGGGCCGGGCCACGTGCCGCTCAACGAGATCGCGGCCAACATGCTGCTGGAAAAGAAGCTGTGCCACGGCGCGCCCTTCTACGTGCTGGGCCCCCTGGTTACCGACGTGGCGCCGGGCTACGACCATATCACCTCGGCCATCGGCGGCGCCATCGCCGGGGCCCACGGCGCCGACTTCCTGTGCTACGTGACGCCGGCCGAACATCTGCGCCTGCCGGACATGGACGACATGAAAGAGGGCATCGTGGCGGCCCGCATCGCGGCCCACGCCGCCGACATCGCCAAGGGGCTGCCCGGCGCCATCGAGTGGGACCACGCCATGAGCCACGCCCGCAAGGAGCTGGACTGGCCGCGCATGCTGGAATTGGCCATCGACCCGGAAAAGGCGCGCGCCTACCGCGCCTCGTCCCAACCCCAGGACGAGCAGGTGTGCACCATGTGCGGCGACCTGTGCGCGGTCAAGCGCAGCCGGCAAGTACTAGAGGGGCGCTAAGTCGTCAGCGCGCCCCCATCCACATAGATCGTATGGCCGGTCATGTAGCTGGCCCCCTCGGAGCACAGAAAGAGCACGGCCGGCACGATCTCTTCGGGCTCGGCGATGCGGCCCATAGGCAGCAGACTGGTGACGTGCTTGGCCACATCGGTGTTGGACCAGATCGGTTGGCTGAAGGCCGTGCGCGTCAGGCCCGGCCCCACGGCGTTGACCTGGATGCCGAAGGCGGCCCACTCCCGGGCCATGCAGCGGGTGAGCATCTTGAGGGCCGCCTTGCTGCAACCATAGGCCCCCATGCCCAGCTCGGCCTTCTCGGCACCCACGGTGGTGATATTGACGATGCGGCCGCTCTTCTGGGCCATCATGGTGCGCGCCACGGCCCGGCTCAGGAGCCAGACCGCCTTGACGTTGGTGTCGAACACTTTGTCCCAGCCGTCTTCGCGCAGGTCGAGCAGGCTGCGCAGAAAACTGCGGGCCGCGTTGTTCACCAGGATGTCGATGCGGCCGAAGGCTTCCACGGTCTTGGCCGCCAGGGCCTCGATCTGCTGGCTGTCGGTCAGGTCGGTGACCACCGGCAGGGCCTTGGCGCCGACGGCGCGGATCTCTGCCGCCACGGCCTCCAGTTGCTCGGCGGTGCGGCCGGCGACGACTACCGAAGCCCCCGCGGCGGCCAGCCCTAAAGCGATGGCCCGGCCGATGCCCCGGCCGCCGCCGGTGACGATGGCGGTCTTTCCCGAAAGATCGAATTTGGCGTTCATGGATTGCTCCCTTTTATGGCACGTTGGCCATTTGCCATGCATCCGCATGGGCGGCTTTGGAGGGGCGACCGGCGGCCGCCCCTCCGGTTCGAAGAGATCGGAGTTACTCTTTCACCAATTTATACCCCGCCGGCACCTTGAACAGATCTTTTTCGAGCTTCTTCTGTTCGATCTTCTTCACCAGCGTAACCACCGATCCGCCCATGACCTGGGAAGAGGTCTTGATCGGAAAGCCGTCCAGATCCTTCATCAGGCCCATCACGTTCATCTGCTTCATCATGGGGTTGTTCTCGAAAAGCTTGGCGGCCTTCTCGCCGACCGTCTTCATCTCGTCGTAGCCCTTGAAATCCTTGGTGGCCCAGTAGTCGGAGGTCGCCATCATCATGCTGACGATGTATTTCTTGCATTTGTAGCCGTTGATGGTCTGGGTCTCGTTGGTAGGCGTCACTTTGATGCTGCCGGCCATGGACTGCATCATCTGCTGCATCATCTTGGTCTGCTCGGCGTTCTGACCTTCGGCCCCCTCGGGCATGCCCATCTTTTCCGCCAGGGCTTTGGTGTAGGTTTTGGCCTTCGGGTCCAGGTCGTACATCATCTTGTCGTTGAAATCGATGATGGTGATGCGGTCGCCCTGGTCCGTCATGGTGGCATTCTCGGAGATATACTGCTTGATGATGGAGGTGCCGTCCGGCTGGCCGGGAAGCCCCTTGGTGGTCTGTTCGGATTCGAAGTAGAGGTCGGCCGACGCGGCGGTCAATGCCGAGAACCATACCAAACCGGTGAGCGCCGCTATGGCCAAAATACTTTTGATCTTCATTTGTTTTCCTTTCTTTTTGAGTTCTTTTGGGAGCAGTTTATTCAAAGGAGTTATCCTCGAAACACATATGAACAGGCCAGGATGGCGCCGACCACGCCAGCCAGATCGGCGGTCAGGCCCGCGGCCAGCGTGTGCCGCACGCGGCGCACCTGCACGGCGCCGAAGTAAACCGCCAGCACATAAAAGGTGGTTTCGGAAGAACCTTGCAGGGTGCAGACCAGATACCCGATATAGCTGTCCGGTCCGATGGCCGGGTCCTTGATGATCGCGGTCATGATGCCATAGGCCCCCGAGCCGGACAAGGGCCGCATCAACGCCATGGGCAGCGCTTCGGCCGGCAGGCCGACCGTGCTGGTCAGGGGGCCGAGCAGGTTCACCACGGCGCCCATGACCCCGCTCGCCTGGAGCATGGCCACGGCCACCAGGATGGCCACCAGGTAAGGAATGATGCGCAGGGCCACCTGAAACCCTTCCTTGGCGCCCTCCACCAGCACTTCGTACACCCGCACCCGGCGCACGGCGCCGAAGGCCACAAAAAAGGCCAGCAGCCCCGGGATGATCCAGGGCGACACGCGCTTGCCATAGAGCACGGCCAGTGGCACCATGGCCACCAGCGCCAGCAGGGACAGCACGCTGACCCACAGGGGGTATCCCTGGGTTTGGCCGTCGGTCAAATCCGAACCGGTATCGCCGGCACTTTCATCGCTGGTTCTCCCGGGATCGGGCACGGCGGCCTGGGGGGTGGCCCAGCGCTGGTAGAGCTTGGCCGCCAGAATAGCCACGGCCGTAGAGCAGATGGTGGCAAACAAGGTGGTCGGCAGGATGCCGGCCGCATTGGTCGATCCGGCCGCGTCCCGCAGGGCGATGACGCCGGTGGGCAGCAGGGTGACCGAGGAGGTGTTGATGGCCAGGAAAAGGGCCATGGCGTTGGTGGCCGTGCCTTTGTGGGGGTTGAGCCGATCCAGCTCCTGCATGGCCCGGATGCCGAAGGGCGTGGCGGCATTGCCCAGCCCCAGGACATTGGCCGACAGATTGAGGATCATGGCGCCCATGGCCGGGTGGTCGGCGGGCACCTCGGGAAAGAGCCGCACCATCAGCGGCCGGATGAGCCGGGCCA
>JAKAFO010000051.1 GCA_021819735.1 Deltaproteobacteria bacterium | reverse complement strand
GGTTGTGTCCAGAATTTTTCGCACTTTCGTATTGAGCAACCCATCAATCTGGTGGTTTGGAACATGAAGAGTACTTGGGGCCATAAAGCCCCAAGTACTCGTTGCCCTAAGCTATCTCCATTTCTTTTTCTTTGAAACGCTCCATGTTCAGATACCTGCAAGTGCCCCATTTGGTCCCTGTTATATGCCTAAGCCGGGCAGCAATCAGCATCAAGGCAGATTTCCCGTCTGGAAAGGCACCCACTACTCGCGTTCTGCGCCTGATCTCGCGCATAAGTCTCTCAAGGGGGTTATTGGTTCGAAGCGATCGCCAGTGCTGGCTTGGGAAATCATAGTACGACAAGGTCTCCGATGCACCTTGTTCAACCAATTTAGCCGCCTGAGCCAACTTCATTCCCTTTAGCTTCCTTGCAACAGCCGCAATTTTCTCTTCGGCTGCCTGCTTATCCTCCTGGGCGTGGATGGCTTTAAGCATGGCCGCTACTTCTTTAACTTTGGATTTGGGAACAACCGTAAAGACATTGCGGTAAAAATGGACTACGCAGCGCTGCCATTTGGCATCGGGATAAAAATCGGCAAGTGATTCCATCAGGCCGAGGCATTTATCACTGATAACCAGTTGTATGTCCTTTAGCCCACGGTCTTTTAGGTAGCGCAAAAAGGCAGTCCAGCTTTCTTTATCTTCCTTGGCACCCTCTTTGATGCCCAATACATTGCGGTATCCCAAAATGTCCACGCCTACGGCGACAAGCACACTGATATTTTTAACTTCACCGCCCCAGCTGCGTTTGAGCCAGATGCCGTCCAAATAGACGTATGTGTATTGGCCTTCAATCGGTGCATTGAGCCACTTATCTATGCGACCATATAGCTTTTGATTCAAGTTGCTGACGGTTGAGGGACTTACCCGTGTGCCCCATAGTGCCTCTGTGATGTCTTCAACCCGTCGAACCGAGACTCCGGCCAGGTACATCTCGATCAATGCTTCTTCCACCGAGCTTTCCCGGCGGCGGTAACGCTCGATAATGGCTGTCTCAAAGGGCAATGTTCGCAATTTCGGCACCCTCAGATTCACCTCGCCGGCCTTGGTCTCGAGCTTTCTTTGATAGTGGCCGGCACGCGTATCCTTGCGAGATTGGGTCCGCTCATACCGGCCTGCCTGGCAAAGGCGATCAGCTTCGGCATCTAATAGCGCATTAAGGGTTTGCTCCACGGTGCCCCTAACCACCCGATCAAGGTGTTTTGTGAGCTGGTCTTGTTCAATCCGGATGATCTGGCCAGTTTTTGCCTCTTTGCCTGCGCGCCGGCTTTTGGTATCGTTCATCTGTAGCCCTCCTGATGGTTTTGGTTTTAGGTCTTCGACAACCCAATCCTTACCAGATTGAGGGCTACTCTTTCAAAATGTGCGAAATATTTTATACGTTATCTTGCCCGTCTAATCTGCCTACGAAATTCCATTTTTCAAGGGATGCGCTCGGCGGCCCGGGGAGCGGCCGAGGCCCCTGCCGGAATTAAGTCAAAATTGACATAACACTATGCGCATGTTATGGGAGCCTCGCGTTTGTTCAGATCCCAAGATAGATCAAATAGCGCTGGAAACACCCAAAAATGACTCAGAATTCCACCTGCTCCGTTCCGTTCGCGGTCTCTTCCAACCCCTGGTGCCACGATAGCCGTGGCGTCGCTTACACCTTCGATCAATATCGCGAGCGCATCGCCGCGTTTCATGGCCACCCGGCCCCTGGACTTTTCATCGGCGGCAAGATGGTCGATCTGGCCCTGGCGGCCCTGCCGGCCGGCTGCCTGTTTGACGCCATCGCCGAAACCGGCAACTGCCTGCCCGACGCCATCCAGATGCTCACCCCCTGTACCGTGGGCAACGGCTGGCTCAAGGTCCTGGACCTGGGCCGCTTTGCGTTAAGCCTTTACGACAAACAAACCGGCCGGGGGATCAGGGTCTACCTGCATCCAGGCAAGGTGGCAGCCAGCAAGGCGATCGACGACTGGTTCTTCAAGCGCAAGCCCAAAGCCCAACAGGATTCCCTTGAACTGCAAACCGCCATCGAAAAGGCCGGCGGGAGCATCCTGGGGCAGCAAAAGATCCACGTCCGCCCCGAAACGATGACCAAAATCAGTGTGGGGGCCAGATCGCTCTGCCCCCAATGCGGCGAATCTTACCCCTCGAAGCACGGCGTCAAGTGCCGGGCATGTCAAGGGGAGTCACCTTATGAATAAGGACTTGGCTCAAGCAGCCATGGGAATGCGAGACAAAGGAGCATAAAGGTTATGGCCGAGCATGAACTTTCGATCAATGGGAACACCGTGGCCTTCGCGCCGGGGCAGACCATCCTGGAGGCGGCCCGGGCCGCCAACATCTGGATTCCCACCCTGTGCCATCTCAAAGGGGCCACACCCACCGGCGCCTGCCGGGTTTGCCTGGTGGAGGTGGCGGGGACCCGTACGCTGATGACGGCGTGCAGCACGCCGGCCGTGGCCGGCATGCAGGTGCAGACCGAATCGCAGCGCGTGGTCGAGGCCCGGCGCCTGGTGATCGAACTGCTGCTCTCGTCGGGCAACCACAACTGCGCCGTCTGCTCGGATCGGCCCGAAGGCTGGACCGACTTTCAACTCGAGACCCAGCACAACGACGGCACGGACGATCTGTGCCCGGTGTGGGGCGACTGCCGGTTGCAGGACCTGGCCTTCCGCTACCAGGTCAAGGGCGGCCGGTTCGCACCCCAGGCCGGGGCCTACCCCACCGAAATGGTCAATCCGCTGATCGTCCGGGATTTCTCGCGCTGCATCCTGTGCGGCCGCTGCGTGCAGGCCTGCAATGAGGTGCAGGTCAACCGGGCCATCCAGTTCGGCGACCAGGCCGGCAAGGGCAAGATCGTGACGCCCGGCGACCGACCGCTGAAAGAGTCCGATTGCGTCTTCTGCGGCGAGTGCATCCAGGCCTGCCCGGTGGGCGCCCTGGTGGAGAAAAAGTCGCGCTACCAGTGGCGGCCCTGGAAAGAGAGCACCGTGCGCACCACCTGCCCCTACTGCGGCGTGGGGTGCCAGCAGTTGTTGCACGTCCAGGACGGCCGCATCGTCAAGGTGACCGGCGTGGAAGGGGCCGAGCCCAACCAGGGCCGCTTGTGCGTCAAGGGCCGCTTCGGCTACGACTTCATCTACTCCGAAGAGCGCCTGAAGACGCCCTTGATCCGGGAGCAGAACGGCTTTCGCGAAGCCTCTTGGGACGAGGCCCTGGATCTGGTGGCCGCCAAGTTCAAGCAGATCATCGCCGAGAGCGGCCCGGATGCCCTGGCCGGCGTGAGCTGCGCCCGCAGCATCAACGAAGACTCGTACAACATGCAGAAGCTCTTCCGGGCGGCGCTCAAGACCAACAATATCGATCATTGTGCCCGTACTTGACATGCCCCGACGGTCGCCGGGCTGGCGACCACGTTCGGTTCCGGGGCGATGACCAACTCGTTCAACGAGTTTGCCCGGGCCAAGATGTTCATGATCATCGGCTCCAACATGACCGAGGCCCATCCGGTGGCGGCCACCTTCGTCAAGAACGCCGTCATCCAGGGGGCCAAGATGATCGTGGTGGACCCGCGGCGGCACAAACTGGCCGAGATGGCCGACCTGCACGTGCCCATCCGGGTGGGCAGCGACATCGCTTTCCTCAATGCCCTGATGAACGTGCTCATCGCGGAGAAATTGTATGACCGGAAATTCGTCGGTTCGTGCACCGTGGATTTCGACAAGCTGGCCGCCACGGTAACGAAGTATACCCCCGAGTATGCCGCCGACATCTGCGGCGTTTCGGCCGAAACCATCCGGGACGTGGCCCGGCGCATCTCGTCGGTCAAGCCCATGATGGTGTGCTACACCCTGGGCATCACCGAGCACACCTGCGGCACCCGCAACGTCATGAGCGTGGCCAATTTGCAGATGCTGCTGGGCAACATGGGGGTCGAGTGCGGCGGGGTCAACCCGCTGCGCGGCCAGAACAACGTGCAGGGGGCCTGCGACATGGGCGCGCTGCCCAATGTCTTTCCCGGCTACCAGCGAGTGACCGAGGAGGCCATCCGGGAGAAGTTCCAGCGCGCCTGGAACGTGGAGAACCTGCCGTACTTCAACGGCCTGATGATCCCCCAGATGATGGAAGGATTGGTCAGCAAGAAGATCCGCGGCTTCTATATCTTCGGCGAGAACCTGGCCAACACCGAGCCGGACATCCGCAAGGTGGAGCACGAACTGGCCTCGGCCGAGTTCCTGGTGGTGCAGGATATCTTCCCCAACGAGACCACGCGCTTTGCCCACGTGGTGTTGCCGGCCGCGGCCTGGAGCGAAAACGACGGGACCTTCAGCAACAGCGAACGCCGGGTTAGCCGGGTGCGCACGGCCAGCCCGCCGCCGGGCGTGGCCAAACCCAACTGGTGGATCTTCCAGCAGATCGCCAAACGCTTCGGCCAGGAGTGGCCCGCGGACAGCGCCCAGGCGATCTGGGATGACGAGGTCTCGGTGCTGGCGCCCCAGTTGTGCGGCATCAAGTACCGCCGCCTCGAAGGCGATGGCCTGCAGTGGCCCTGCCCGGACGAAGCGCATCCCGGCACCTGCTTCCTGCACCGGGACGGCAAGTTCACCTGCGGCCTGGGCATCTTCAAGCCGGCCGAGTGGGCCCCGCCGGCCGAGGTGCCCGACGAGACGTACCCCATGGTGCTCAGCACCGGACGGCGTCTGGCCCACTACCACACGCGCACCCAGACCGGCCGTTGCGAGGGACTCAACGACCTGCTGGGCGAAGAGACCGCCGACATCTCGCCGCTGGATGCCCAAACGCTGGGCATCGGCCACGGCGAAATCATCCGGGTCAGCTCCCGGCGCGGCGAAGTCAACGTCAAGGCCAACGTCACCGGCCAGGTGCCCAAGGGCATGGTCTGGATGGCCTTTCACTTCCGCGAGGCCAACGCCAACTGGCTGACCAACGCGGTTTTCGACGAGATCACCATGACCGCCGAATACAAGGCATGCGCGGTGCGGATCGATAAAATAGCCGGCGGATGATCGTCCGCCCCTTGCCGCCGGCCCTTGGCGCTTGCTGCGCGGTGGTTCCGGCGCAGGTGCCGGGCGTCGGAGCTTGCCGGAGATCGCGCATCAGGCCGGCACGCACTGGAACCCCTTGTTGGCGCGCGGCGGAGATCTACGCCTGTTGCTCGATGGTGTCGATGCTTTCCGCGAGGTCTATTTTGGTCAAATCCCGATAGGCCTTGCGGTACGTCTCCACCTTTTCTTCGACAATTTTATTTTCCAGCCATGTGCCTACGGCATCCACATCGTCCGTTTCCATAGCCTCGATACCCAGCAGAAGATCTCGGCCTTTTTCCGCGCAATCCAGGTGCAACAGATAGCGATTGGGCTTGTATTCGGAGGCGGATTTGCCTTCGATCAGCTTGGCGTAAGCGGAGGAGAAGTATTGACTGAGTTTGGTGTAGGTGCTCGGAATGCCGATATCGTCGCGTAAGGTGCGCACCAGATTCAGGGTGGCGATGGCGTACACGATCGCATTCAACGTATTGTAGTTGTTGCGGCCATAACCGAAGACGCGGAACGATTCCTTGAGCAATTGCAGGGCTTCGGCGGCCGCGACGCGGGTCGCCGCGGAGGCGCCGCCGCCGGTGGTCTGACGGATGGCCTCCGCCAAACGCAGATCTTTGTAATACTCCAGCGCGGTTTTTAAGAATTGATGAAACTGGCCGGTAAATGCTGTATTGACTTCGGTTTGCAGCTCCATTTTCCGGCCGATGGGGGTGGTCCAGCCCAGGCAGCGGCGATAGGTGCTGACCCGGTCGCGAATCAGGGAGGCAAGGCCCATCTGCAATTGACGGACCATCACCTCCATGGTGACCGGCGACATGTTGTTGCTGTCGATGGGGTATTTGCCCTCGATGGCATAGTCGTTGACCAGCTTGGCGAAGATCTCGAAGACCCCCATGCGATCGAGCCAGTACACGAACAGCAAGTCCCCCATGAACAGCCGGCGGATCTTCGTCGGTGGAGTGTCGATATACGCCGCGGACCCTCGGATGCCCCGCAGGGTGGTACACCCGGGCGGCAGGCATTCCAAGGCGCCGTTGAAGCGGATGTCGTCACTTCCTCTCGGGGCGCACGAGAAATTCTGGATCTCTTCGGGGGTGAAGATGCGGTGGGGGAAGTGGTCGAAATATTGATCGTGAAAAGCCTTGATCTCCGGGTCATCGGTGGCCTGGGCCAGCAGCAGGTCCGTGCACGGAACAGGGGGGACCTTGAGCCGGGGAAACACGGCGCGATCGATCAGTTTGCCGCCCAATACAGCCAACTCGGCCAAATACTCTTCTCTGGTTTTGGTAGTGATTGTGGTCATTGTAAATTCTCCTTATAGGAATAGGGCTCCTTGAATCTCCGTCCCCTGGCGAGATTCAGCAACCACAAGCGCATCAGGCGATCCAACGCTTCTTCGGACAGCGTGCTCCTGTTTCGCAGCATCCGGAACAGCGCCAACTGCCCGCAGGGGGAAAGATGCGATAAGTCCAAAATGCCGCTGGTGTCGGCATCGCGGACCAGTTTCTCCAGCTTCGCGGGGGCGATGCCGTCCAGGTCGAAAAGCGATCGGATGGTTCGGTTTCCAAGCACGCCGAAGCGGGTGCCGAGCAGGGCGCGGCCCACCGCCGGCAGAAACTTCTGGCCGGCCGAAAGCAGGGCGCGGTTTTCGCTGGGGGCTTCTTCAAGCGGATAGGTCGCCAGCCATTGCTGCTCCCAAGCGTCCCAATCCCCGCTGCCCCACTGCTGGCGGCACCACTCGAAAGCGATCAGGACGCGCAGAAATGGCGGAGGATGTGGATCTGACCGGGACACGTCGAAGACTTTCTCCCGCGGCAGCGACAGGATTTCCATGACACTGGAGGCCTGAGCCGATCCACAATTGCAAAATCCCCAGAAATCAGGGCCGATTTCCAGGCACCACAAGGCAAACAGGTCGCACATCGTTTCCGACGCGCCGGCCCGCGCCAAGGCCTCGGCGATGGATTTGGGCAGCACATGGGTCAAGCCCAGTTGCGCCATCGCCGAGTGGCCCGCTTCGTGAACGATGGAGGTCAGGTTGTATTTGTCTTTTATTTTCGTATACGGAATTTGAATGGTCGCCAGGGGATTCGGCGTGCCGTCGGGCAGGGGCACCCCCTCCCTCAGAATGGAGGCGCCGAAACCGCGGTTAAAGGAAACCAGCGGTTTTTCCAGGATCGTCAAGGCCGGGTGATCCTTTTTCAGGGCATCCCAGGCCAATTCATCGCAGCCCATGAGCAGCATTCCCATTTCGGGCAGATGGCGCTGGGAGAGCAGATCCACGAAGGTGTCAAAATAGATGAAGCATCTGGACAGCTCGATCTCCATCCGTCCCAGCATCAGCAGCAACTGCGTTTGGGATTCAGGCCGATGGATCTGCCTTAAATGGGGCCCGCCCTCGCGTTTCAGGGCAAAGTGGAGCTTGGCCGCCGTGGCCCGCAGCGGCCCTTCTATGGACGACCACTGGTTGTCGCTCAGGTCGTGCGCTGCGGATAACCCGACCGATGCGCGCAGCGAAGTGAGCAACTTCACTTTATGGGCAACGGAAAGAAACCGTCGTTGCAGATCGTTTATGGCCAGTGCTTCGCTCATATGCAAGCATATCTCCGCTAGGCCCTCGTAAGAACGATGCGCGCGCCGGGTCTGAGCCGGATTGCCCGCAGCCGGGGCCGGGCGCGCCGGGGCCGCCTCAGCCGATAACGACCACGCGCTCACCGGGCCGCAACTTGATCACCCGTCGCCGGGGGTGGGCACCGGCGGCCGGTTGCGCCGCCGGCGGCTTGACGCCGTTTTTGACCATGGCCTTGCGCAACGCCTTGCCGGCGACTTCGCTGGCCACCAGGGGATGGTCAAAATCCTCCGGCAGGCTGTCGGCCACCTCCCGGTAGGTGTCGCGGGCGATCCGGGCCACTCGGCCGATGGCTTTTCGCCTGCGGCGGCGGATTTCGCCTTCTTCCGTGCCTTCCGGGCCGCCACCCCCCAGGGCATCCATGGCGGCCGTGGCCACGCCGCCCACTCCGGGGGGCAACACGGAACCCACCGCGGCCTTGGCCAGATTTCCCAAGGCGGCCTTGACGTTGCCCTTGACCAGGCTCGTGCCGGCTTTGATCAGTTGCCCCACCGGCGTTTTGCTGACCACCCCGCCGATAATTTTAGCCCCGGTGCTCAGAATTTTCTTGAAGAGGCCCTTGCGCTTGCCGCGTTTGCGCTTCCGGTTTAGGCGCTTGACCATGAACTCGTCTTCCATGGTCTCCAGGGCCGCCTCCAGTTCCATCTCGAACTCGTACGGGCTTTCGAAGGTGCGATCGGAGAGCTCATGCAGCCGGCGGGCGAACCTTTCCGTGACCCCGTCATCCTCCAGTTCGTTCTCGAATGCCGCCTCGTTTTCGAGTTCATCCAAAGCATCGTCATCGTCAACTTCGTACTCGTAATCGGTCGCAAAATCCTCGTCGTGCTCGAAATCGTCGGCTTCGTATTCCTCTTCATCGAATTCGAATTCCTGTTCCAGGGAAGATATGTGCCCGGCCTTCAGCAGGGCCACAAACATGTTCTTCAGCTTCTCCACCTCCTGCTTGTCGCCGATGATGTAGCGGTCGTGCTTGAGCTTCTTTTCATTCGGCCCCGTCGCCGCCTCCGAACGGAACGCCTGAATCGTCAAATAGCCCGGGGTGTAGTAATCGACGATCCCCAAGAGCAGGTATCCATACCGGTAGGTGTCGGTCGCCGGACCCTCGATGCGCGTGCCCGTGGGATTGCATTTCAATCGGTGCAGATCTTTGACATCGTATACATAGTGGGTGTCCAGTTGCTTGGCGGAGATGGTGAGCTTGTTGCTTCCCAGTTGAAAGTCGAAGGTCAGTTCCACGGGGGTGTTCTGAACCGGCTTGCGGGTAAGGCTCGAGTCGTTGATGAAATCCACTTTGGCGGCGATCTTTTCATAGACCGTGGGCTTCGGTGCTTCGTAATTCTGCTCCAGTTCCTTGTCGAGGGACACATTTTTGATAAATGCTGCCAAATCAGCGGCCTTTGTGGACGCATCGGCGCCAATCAGCGTATACACCCGCTGTGTGCCTGGAATCGGGACGAACTGGCCGAAAGCGACCTTTCCCGGAGTAGCGATCAACTTGGGCGGAGCCCCTGTATCGACTTGCATCCTCAGGGGCACCCCTTTGTGCCCCTCAATTTCAGCGGCGATTCCGATAAGGGTTCGATCGTCCACCTTCTTCAGGTCGCCGAATTTTATGGTGGCCGCCGGCACCGCCGTGCCATTTTTTTGGGTGTAGGCCGAAAGGGATATCGAGCCGGTCTTGGTGCTTTCATCGACCTGCAGCACGATGCTCACAGTATCTCCATCTGAATTTTGAACGGAGAGAGATCGACTGCCGCTCTCAAACTCTTCGCCCATGTAGAGTTCGAGTTCTCCCTCCAATCCGGAACGCATGAAATTGAGTGTTCTCATATGGGTCACCTTTTCCTAAATCTCCGCGGGATAGCTCTTCCGCGAAAGCAGTTGAGGCCAAAAACCCTGGAAGCGCAAATGCCTGAGACGCCGGGCAGGGTGATTCGACGCGGCACCACCACCCGTGCGCCGTCCCTTTGGTCAGGGCTCGGCGCCGTCCATCACCGAAGCGACGGTCGCAAGCGAGATCGCTTCCCTGCGATTCGGTCAGGATCGATTTTTTTTGCCGCGCGCTTGAAAAGGCGGTGGTCCCATCCGCATGAAGGGCGCGCTGACATCAGGGGCTATGTTCCCGTGGCTGTGGGGATGTTCCTTTACTATTGCATCGTAGAATGAACCTATTTTCAAACGCCGGATTGGCTCAGATACGCGTCCAACGCGATTGGCCGCGGTCGTCGGCGTTCATTCGTTCTTAATTCGCGTCTCTCGAAAAAAAGGAAAAGGAACGACGCGGATTTTTTTCGTAAGCCACTCGAAGATCAAAGCAGAAGCCGCTAAGGAGGTGAAGCGCGCAGAACAGAGCGAAGTAAATTTTCACGGACCGTAAGGCCGTGGCGGTTTACTGTCAAGCGCATGAAAAGAAATTTGTGGCAATAAAGCTACCCAATCCGCTGCCGGTGCTTATCATGCGCCTGAGTTTTTATGCCATGCAGGACCTGCCAAATGAGAGAGGATGGATTGCGATGCAAGAGATATCAACCGCCTTAAAACCGACCGATCAAGGGATTGCCAATGAAAACGTAACCATGGCCACCAATCCGGCCACCGGTGCGGTGATCGGCGTCTTTCCCCTGAACACGCGCGAGGATGTGTTCGCGGCCGTCCAAAAGGCCCGGCGGGCCCAGTTGGCCTGGGCCGCGCTGCCCGTCAAGGAGCGTGCGCGGCGCGTGCGCACGATGACCGACTTCATCCAGCAGCATGCCATGCGCATCGCCCAAACCATTTCGCTAGACAACGGCAAGACCCTCGGCGACGCCCTTGTGACCGAATGCGAACCGGCGGCCATGGCCGTCGACTATTATTGTAAAAAGGCCGCCGGTTTTCTGAAAGACCGGCGCATCCGGCCGGGCAATGTTTTCACCTTCAACTATTTGAGCAAGATCGTGCGCCAGCCCTACGGCGTGGTCGGCATCATCTCGCCCTGGAACTATCCTTTTGCCATTCCCTTTTCGGAAGTGGTCATGGCCCTCTTGGCCGGCAACGCCGTGGTGCTGAAAACCGCCTCGGAAACCCAACTGGTGGGCAGCATCCTCACGGAGTGCGTCGAGTCGGCGCAACTGCCGCCCGATCTCTTCGTCCATCTCAATCTGCCCGGCAAGATCGCCGGCGATGCCTTCCTGGAGGCCGGGGTGGACAAACTCTTCTTTACCGGTTCGGTTTCGGTGGGAAAGTATTTGATGCAAAAGGCCGGCGAGCGCTTGACGCCGGTCGTGCTGGAACTGGGCGGCAACGACCCCATGATCGTGTGCGCGGACGCCGACCTGCACCGGGCCGCCGGCGGCGCGGTGTGGGCCGGGATGCAAAACGCCGGGCAGTCGTGCGGCGGCGTCGAGCGCATCTATGTCCAGCGCCGGGTCTATGCGCAGTTTTTGGAGATCTTGAAGTCAAAGGTGGACGCTTTGCGGGTGGGCAACGGCCTGTCCATGGATTCGGACATCGGCGCCATGACCACGCGCCGGCAGTTGGAAACCGTGCGCCGGCATGTGGCCGACGCCGTGCAAAAAGGCGCCGTGATCCATGCCCAATCGTCGGCACCGGCCGAAGGCAGCGGCTGCTTCCACCCGTGCATGGTGCTGACCGGCGTGAATCACGACATGTTGGTGATGAAAGAAGAGACCTTCGGCCCGCTGGTGGGGGTCATGCCCTATGACACCATCGAAGAGGCCATTGCCCTGGCCAACGATTCCCAATTGGGGCTCTCCGCCTCGGTCTGGTCCGGCGACCATGCCAAAGCCAAGCGCATCGCCCGCCGGATCAAGGCCGGCGCCGTCATGGTCAACGACCATCTGGTGGGCCACGGCCTGGCCGAAACCCCCTGGGGCGGCATCAAGGAGAGCGGCATCGGCCGCACCCACGGCGAGACTGGCTTTGGCGAGATGACCTGGCCCCAGGTGGTGACCGATCAAATTCTGCCGTTCGCCCGGCGCAATTTCTGGTGGCAGCCCTTTGAGGCCAAGCAACTGTACGGCATGCAGGGGGTGATCGACCTGCTCTATGCCAAGCGTCTGACCGCGCGCCTGGGCGGCGCCGTGAAGGCGACGAGAGCCTTCATTACTTCTTTTCTTAAATGATGAGCAGGGGCGTATGGCCATGCGTCCCTACGGTCAGCCCTACCAAACCGGTGCTTGCGGCCCCCCCGAATTTTTGATAGAGACCCAAGGTTTTCCACTGAGCGTCAGATCCAAATCATTTTGATACAACTTGCGAGTTTTCAATTGTTGCAGCGATGGCCATTGGCGTCATCGACAATTGCGCGGAGCAGGTTGGAAAGGAAGCCGATATGTCGAATTTCAGATTTCATTGTCCCGTCAAGATTGTCTCCGGTGAGCACGCCCTGGATAAGCTGCCCGGCGAATTCAAACAGTTGGGCGCCAAACGGATCTTGATCGTCACCGATGCCGGAGTGGCCAAGGCCGGTTTGCTCGATCTGGTTCAAGAAACCTTCGATGCCTCGGAATTGGGCATCTGCGGCATCTACGATCGCGTTCCGCCGGACTCGCCGCTTTCGGCGATCCTTGAAATCGTGGCGCTTTATCAACAGAACAACTGCGACTCCCTGCTGGCCATCGGCGGCGGCTCGGCCATCGACACGGCCAAGGCGGTCAAGATCAAGCTGGCCGATCCGGCCATCGATCTGATGAATTTCAAGGCGGTGCTGCGCATGGTCAAGCCGACCTGCCCGCTCATCGTGATTCCCACCACCGCCGGCACCGGTTCGGAAGTGACCTCGGCGGCCGTGATCTCCGATCCCGAAAAAGGAATCAAGCTGTCGCTGATTACGCCGGCCATGCCGCCCAATACGGCCATCATCGACCCGCGCATGACCGCCACGCTGCCGCCGCGCCTGACGGCCAGCACCGGCATGGACGCCCTGACGCATGCCGTCGAGGCGTGCCTGGGTACCCAGAAGAATCCCATCAGCGACGCGGTGGCCGGCCAAGCCATCGCCCTGATCGCCGAGAACCTCGTCGAGGCGGTGGCGCACGGCCTCAACCTGAAGGCGCGCCTGGGCATGGCCAACGCGGCGACCCTGGCGGGCATCGCCTTTTCCAACTCCATGGTCACCATGGTGCACGCCCTGGGCCACTCCCTGGGCGCGGTGTGCCACGTACCCCACGGCGATGCCATGGCCATCTGCCTGCCCGATGCCCTGGAGTTCAATATCGATACGGTCGGCGACTCGCTGGCGGAACTGCTGCTGCCCATGGTCGGCCCGGGAATTTACCTGCAAACGCCTCCGCAAAAGCGGGCGGCGCGGTTCATCCAGGCCATCCGCGATTTGCGCGCCAAGCTCAACGAGTTGAGCGGCCTGCCGATCAGCCTGAAGGATGCCGGCGTGCGCGACGATCAACTGCAAGCCGTGGCGGATCTTTCGCCTTCGGACGGGGCGGCCTATTACAATCGCAAGAAGTTCACGGCAGCCGAGGCGCTGTCGGTGCTGCGCAAGATGTAACCGGTCATTTATCGGCGACGGGATCGGCAGGCCAAGCGCGCTGCCGATCCCGCCGCCACCCCCCGCCGCTGATGGAAAGGGGTGCCCATGCCGTGGATTCGAACTGCCCGACAGGAGATCGCGCGCTTCGACGGCCGCTGGATCGTGGTCGTCGCCTTTTCCTGCGCGCTGATCGTCACGCATCAATACTACTTCCATGCGCCTATCGATTTCTTCCGTGCCTGTCTTCGACAGTTAGATCCGGAGGCTGTCGGTTTCTATAAGTTTTTGTTCTCCCATGCGGCGACGTTTGTGCTGCTTTTTGTCGTGCCGTTGCTTTTTTTGACGCTCTTGAATCGATGGTCGGCCGACGATTTTTCGCCGCTGAAGTATACTTTCACCCTGGGCGATTTTCGGCTGGGGTGGAAGCTGGTGCTGCTTTTTGTGGCGGTCTGTTTTGCCTTCCATGTGGCGTTTGCCCCCGCGGGCATTTATCCCTTGTGCCGGAGCAGTTTGATCCGGCAATCCATCTTCTATTTTCTGCTCTTCGAGTTCTTCCAGTGCTTGTATATGGTGGGGTTCGAGTACTTCTTCCGGGGCTTTATCCTGATCGAGGCGTCGCGGATCTTTGGCGCCAACGCCGTGGCGATTACGCTGCTGCCGTATATTGTCATGAAGTTCGGTAAGCCGCCGTTCGAGATCTACACCGCCATCCTGGTGGGCTTGGTTCTGGGGTACATGACGTTGCGGACCCGAAGCTTCTGGTATGCGGCCGGGTCGCATGCGCTGCTGGCGACGGTGGTGGATGTGTGGGAGTATAGCCGCATCGCCTCTTAATCGCACGAGTACGAGAACAAGGAGGATAGCCATGATTCAACCCATCTATTTGGACTACAACGGCACCACGCCCCACGATCCCGAAGTCGTCGCGGCCATGCGGCCGTTTCTGGAGACCGAATTCGGCAACCCTTCCAGCTCCCACTGGTACGGCATCAAGCCCAAGCAGGCCGTGGAGGCGGCCCGGCGCCAGGTGGCCGGGCTGCTGGGCTGTGCGCCCCAGGAGGTTTTCTTTACTTCGGGTGGCACCGAGTCCAACAACCATGCCATCAAGGGCATGGCCCGGGCCTTGAAAGCCAAGGGGCGGCATATCGTCACCAGCGCCTTCGAACATCCGGCCGTGCTGGAGGTGTGTCTGGCCCTGGAGCACGAAGGCTTCGAGACCACCCGGGTGGCGGTGGACGGTGAGGGCATGCTGGACCCGGCCGCCGTGGCGCAGGCCATCCGGCCCGATACGATCCTGATCTCGATCATGCACGCCAACAACGAGGTGGGCACCGTCCAGCCGATTGCCGAAATCGCGGCTTTGGCTAAAGCCCGGGGGATCGCGATGCACACCGACGCGGCCCAATCTTTGGGCAAGATTCCGGTGGACGTGAACGCCCTGGGCGTGGATCTGCTTTCGGTGGCCGGCCACAAGCTTTACGCCCCCAAGGGCATCGGCGCGCTCTATGTGCGCCAGGGGTTGCGGCCGGAAAAATTCTGCCATGGCGCCGGCCAGGAGAAGGGCTGGCGGGCGGGCACCGAAAACGTGCTGGAGATCGTGGGGCTGGGCAAGGCCTGCGAGATCGCCGGCCGCGACCTTTCGGCCAATATGGCGCATTTACAGGCCATGCGCGACCGGCTGCACCAGGGCTTGGTAACCCAGTTGCCCGATGTGCGCCTCAACGGCCATGCGGAGCGGCGTCTGCCCAACACGCTGAGTCTGGCCTTCAAGGATCTGGAGGCCAACCGCCTGCTCGAAGAGATCGGCCTGGAGATTGCCGCTTCGGCCGGCGCTGCTTGTCATGCCGATACCGTAACCCTTTCGCATGTGCTCCAGGCCATGGCCGTGCCGGTGGCGTGGGCCAAGGGGACGCTGCGCTTTTCCACCGGCCGCTACACGACCGCCCCGGAGATCGACCGGGCCGTGGCGGTGGTGGTGCAAGCCGTGGCGCGTTTGCGCCAATCCCAATAACCTTTACAGTCTGTTAAAGATAAATCTCGAATTTGCCGATATATTCCATTGAACACGTCCTGGGCGCGTCCCCCGTGCAGCGGGTCTTTGCTGGACGGCGGACCGAAAAGGCGCCAAGATCAAATTTGGGCAGTCAAGGGATGGTTTCCATGGTACGGATCTGCGCGGTTCTGGTGATTCTCTGGTTTGGCGGCGCATGGCCCGCCATGGCCCAGGAGCAGCGGGTGCTCCTGCTGGAAAGCATGGATGTTCCGGCGGTGCGCGCCCATGGGCAATGGTTCGGCAAATCTTTGCAGGCGCTGGCCGCGGCCGATGGTCTGCCCTGCCGTTTGGAAACGCTTCAGGCCCAGGGGGACTGGGCGCGGGCCGAAGAGTTGTTGCAAGGCGCCCTGGCCGCCGACCGGCCGGCCGTGGTGGTGGCCAATGCCACCCTGGCGGCCAAGACCGCGGACCGCTTGTTGAAGGGGACCGGCATCCCCCTCGTGTTCATGACCGTCTCCGATCCGGTGGGCGCCGGATTAATCGATGCCATCGGCGTGGCCGGCGGGCGCAATGTCACCGGCATCGTGCACACGATCCATCGCGACACGCGCATCAATCTGCTGATGCGCCTGGTGGGCGAGGCCGTCCCTCACCGCCCGGTACGCATCGGTTTCGTGCACTCCACCTATCCTTCGGATGTGGGGGATCTGCGCGAGTTGCGTGCCGCGGCCCAGGGCCGGGAGGATGTCGTGTTCGTGCCGTTTCAGGTGGAGTACCGCACCGTTTCCGAAGCCCTGCCCGTGATGCTGGACGAGGTGGGCAAGGGGGTGCGGCAACTGGAAGATCAAGTGGACTTCTGGTGGGAACCCTCCGGCCCGTTAGGCGAGAGCGACGCGTACACCCGGCTGCTCTTGGATCATTCCCAGCATCCCATTGCCATGGGACTCAAGGCCAAGAGCGTGGCCATGGGCGCCTTGATGCATCTTTCGCCGAACGAGCAATCCACCGGTCACGATGCCGCCATGCTGGCGATCGCCGTTCTCAAGGGGGCCGATGCCGGTCGGATTCCGGCGCGGCCGCCCGAAAAGTTCGACCTGGGCATCAATTTGACGGCGGCCCTGAAGGCCGGACTGGTGGTGCCCCCCGATCTGCTCGCCCTGGCCGGCGTCAATGTTTACCGTTAGGAACAGCGCGTGAAGCTGCAAACCAAGATCAGTCTGGCAATTCTTCCCCTCGTGGCGGCGGCGATCGTCGCCCTGGGGGCCTGGTCGATCTTCATTGCCACGCGCGGCATCGAGGAGGTCACCTACCGCGCCGTGGTCAAGGAGTTGAGCGATTACTTCGATGGTCAAATCGTCAAGAACCACGAACTGCTGGTGGCGCACGATCTGGCCAAAATTCCTTCCTATGCCCAGCGTTACCAGCAGGAGGCGATCCAGGCAGCGGATCGGTTGACCCACTTCAAGACCGGCAACCTTACGATTGTGGATACGGCCACGCAAAAGATCCTGTACGGCCGGGCGCGGCTGGTCAAAGACCCGGCCGAATGGCAGGCGGTATTGGAAAAAGTGCGCCGCCTCGACGGCGCCTACGCCAAAGGCCGCTGGGTATCTCTTTCCGGACCGCAAATTTACGTGGGGCGCCATTTTGCACCCTGGCAATGGACCCTGATCTACGCGGTATCCGCCCAGGAGCTGGAGGCGCCGGGCGCGCGCATCCGCAACGCCACCCTGGTGGCGGCCGGCATTTGCGGCCTGGCGTGCTTTGCGATGCTTTTCTGGATTCTGCACCGTTCGGTGGTGCGCCCGGTGGTGCGGCTGAAAGAGGCGGCCGCGGCCATCGCCGCCATGCAGCCGGTGGAGGCGATCGGGGTGCGCTCCAATGACGAGCTGGGGGCGTTGGCCCGGGACATGGAGCAGATGGCCCGCGCCATCCAGGGCTACCGCAACGACAAGGAGCATTGGCAGAAAGAGCTCGAGGCCCAGATCGAGGCGCGCACCAACGATCTGCGCCAGCTCAATAACGCCCTGCAGAAAGAGATCCGCGATCGACAGAAGGCCAATACCGAGCTGCGGGCCAACGAACTGGCCCTCAACGTGGCCCTGGAGTTGAAGCAGGACAGCGAGGAGCGTTTCCGGGCGATCTTCGAGTCCACCAAAGACAGCATCATGGTGTGGGGCGCCAACCTGCAATGCCTCTATGCCAACGAGGCCGCCATCCGCACGGTGGGCGGCACCCGCGACCAGGTGGTGGGCCGCGGCATGCACGAGGGGCTCTCCCATCGGCCCGACATGATGCAGACCTGGATCGAGCGCGTGCGCCGCGTCTTCGACGCCGAAGCCCCCCTGGCCGTGGAGGATGTCACCCTCGTGGGCGACCGGACGATTTACAGCGAATCGGTGCTTTCGCCCATCCGCGATCTGCATGGCCGTGTGTTCGCCGTGGGCGCGGTTTACCGCGACGTGACGGCCCGCAAGGAGATGGAGCGGCAGATCGCCGAAACCCTGGCGCTCAACGAGGTCATCGTCTCCGCCTCCACCATGGGCATCGCGGCCTACGATGCCGAAGGCAACTGCGTGCTGGTCAACGAGGCCATGGCGTCCATGCTGGGCGCTGTTCGGGAAAAAATGTTATCGCAGAATTTCAACCAGATCGCCTCGTGGCAAACCACCGGGTTGCTCGATCAGGCGCGCATGGTGCTGGCCGACGGGGGTGAGCGACACCTGGAGTTTTTCACCACCAGCAGCTTCGACAAGCAGGTGTGGCTGCAGTGCGTGCTGAGCCGCTTCCATCGTTCGGGCCGGCCCCACCTGCTGGTGGTGGCCGATGACATCGCCCAGCGCCGGCGCATGCAGGCCGAACTGGAGGCGCGCAACCGGGCCCTGGAAGAGAGCAACAAAGAGCTGGACGATTTTGCCTACATCGCCTCCCACGATCTGCGTGAGCCGCTGCGCGGCATCGCCAACTATGCCGGCTTTTTGATGGAGGATTACGCCGACCGCCTGGATGACGACGGTCGCGAGAAATTGGAGACGCTGGTGCGCTTGTGCCGGCGGGAAGACAGCCTGATCGATGCCCTGCTCGAGTACTCCCGGGTCGGTCGCACCGAGCTGGTGCTCGAGGCCGTGGACCTGAACATGGTGCTGGGCCAGGTGCTCGACCGCATCGGGCATCTGATTTCCGATGCCGCCATCGAGGTGCGCATCCCCGAAGCCTTGCCCACCGTGCGCTGCGACCGGGTGCGGATCAGCGAAGTCTATTTCAATCTGATCGCCAATGCGGTGAAGTATAACGACAAGGAACACAAATGGGTTGAGATCGGCTACCAAATGACCGATAACAGAACCGATGGGACTTCCGGCGCGGCCCATTCGGGCGGTCGTTCCGCGGGGCCGGTGCTGTATGTGCGCGACAACGGCATCGGCATCCAGGAGCGCCATTACGATCGGATCTTCTCCATATTTCAACGGCTGCACGCTAGGGATAAGTTCGGCGGCGGCATCGGCGCGGGCTTGACCATCGTCAAGAAGATCGTCGAGCGGCACAACGGAAAGATCTGGGTGGCGTCCGAATACGGCCAGGGCGCCACCTTTTACTTCACCTTGGCGGAGAGCGGCCCGTCATGAAAACCAAGACAGCACCCATTTTGATCGTGGAAGACAGCCCCGAGGATTATACCGTCGTGCTCCGGGCCTTGAAGAAAGCGCATGTCTCCCAGGCCATCGTTCGCTGCCAGGACGGCGACGAAGCCCTGGATTATCTTCTGCGCCGGGGCGTGTTCGCCGAAGCGGACGGCTGGCGCCGGCCCGCCTTGATCCTGCTGGATTTGAATCTGCCGGGAACCGGCGGCACGGAAGTGCTGGCGGCCATCAAGGCCGATGCGGGCCTGCGATCCATTCCGGTGGTGATCTTGAGCAACTCCCAGGCCGCCGAGGATGTCAATCGTTGCTACGCTTTGGGCGCGGCCGGCTACATCCGCAAACAGATCCAGCTCAAGCAATTGGAAGAATCGATTCGCGGCTTGTCGCGCTATTGGTTCGAAATCGTCCAACTGCCCAAAGGAGATCCGGCGCCATGAAGGCCAAGCGACATGTGATCCTCGTGGTGGAGGATAGCCCGGAGGACCGCTACAGTTACCGGCGCATGATCGAGGCCGGCGGCGCCGAGGCCTACAGCGTGCTGGAAGCCGAGGATGCCGCCGCGGGACTGGCCTTGCTGCGCTCGGTGGCGGTGGATTGCGTGGTGCTCGATTACAACCTGCCGGACCTGGACGGGCTGGCGTTTCTGGCCGAGGTCGCCCAGGAGCCGGAGATCAAGGGGTTGCCGGTAATCTTCCTCACCGGCCAAGGCAACGAAACCGTGGCGGTGCAAGCCATGAAGAACGGCGCCGCCGACTACCTGGTCAAAGGAGCGCTCAGCGGCGATCTGCTGACACGCGCCATCCGCCATGCCCTGGAGACCCGGGAGGCGCGCCAGGCGCTGGTGGAGCAGAATACCTTCCTGAACGCCTTGCTGGAAACCATTCCGCATCCGATCTTCTACCGCGACACCCAGGGCCGCTATACCGGCTGCAACAAAGCCTTCGAACAGTTCGCGGGCAAAAACCGGAGCGAGATCGTCGGCCGGACCCCCATGGACGTTCTGGTCGTCAACGACTCCGAACGCTATTTCGAGTCCGAGGCCCAATTGCTGCAACACGCCGGCATGTTGAGCACGGAAACCGCCATTGACACCCACGACGGCCGCAAGCGCGACGTGATCGTCTCCAAAGCCACCTTCACCGATCACAAGGGCAGGATCAAGGGGTTGGTCGGTGCGGTGATGGATATCACCGAGCGCAAGCAGATGGAGGCGGCCCTGCGGCAGACCACGATTCAGTTGCGGGAGAACCTGGAAAAACTGGAGGCGGCCAACAGCCGCATCCTGGACCAGCAAAAGGCGGTCATCGAAGAGGAGCGTTTGAAGGTGCTCCTGCAGATGGCCGGCGCCACGGCCCATGAACTCAATCAGCCCCTGGTGGAACTGCTGGGTTATATCGACCTGTTCGACTTCGACAAGGACGATCCGGAAAAAGTCGGTTCCCATCTGTCCAAAATCAAGGCCGCCGGGCAGCGCATCGCCGAGATCGTCAAGACCATCCAAAGCATCCGGCCGGACCAGAACCATACACCGCTTCCCGGCAGCGTGATCACCCTCGATCAGGATGTTCGTCTGTTGGTCATCGACGATTCCGACACGGATTTCAGGCGCTTGTGCAATGCCCTGCACGATCAGTCGCGCATCGAGATCCTGCGGGCCCGGGACATTTCCGATGCCCTGGAGAAGCTGGCCGCACGACCGATCGACCTGATCATCCTGGACTACCTGCTGCCCTCGGGCAACGGCTTGGACTTTCTGCGCAAGCTCGAAGAAAAAGAGTGCCGCGTGCCGGTGATCTTCAGCACCGGGCACGGCGACGAGATGATCGCCGCCAAGGCGATCCAGGCCGGGGCATACGATTATCTGCCCAAGGCCAAGGTCGACCGCGACAACCTGTCGCGCACCATCGCCCACGTCCTGGACCGGCACCGCCTCAAAACCGAAGTCAACCAGGCCATGCGCAAGATGGCCGACATGTCGGTGCGCGACGAGCTGACCGGGCTCTACAACCGGCGCTACATGAACGAAGTGCTCGACCGGGAGTACTCCCGGGCCAAACGCTACGACTCCGACTTGTCCTGCCTGCTCATCGACATGGATTTCTTCAAGCAGATCAACGACTCTTACGGTCACATCTTCGGCGATCACGTGCTCAGGAGCTTCGCGGGCATGCTGCGCGAGAACGTGCGCGAAAGCGATTTTTGCTTCCGCTTCGGCGGCGAGGAGTTCATGGTGCTGCTGCCCAACACCGACATCGAAGGGGCCAACAACACGGCCGAAAAGCTGCGCGTCATGGTGGAGGCCAAGTCGTTCGAGGACGGACAAAACAGCACCCACCTGACCATCAGTGTCGGCAGCGTGTCGCTCAAACGGCACCGCCCGCCCGACATGCGCAGCATGCTGGCGTTTGCCGACAAGGCCCTGTACCGCGCCAAGTCCGACGGCCGCAACCGTCTCAAGATGTACCTGGAGGCCGGCGAGGGGGCCGGCCAGGAGCGCGAAGTCCCGTTGGACATGGTCTACTTCCGCGAACGGCTGGCCTCCATTCTGGACAAGACCCGCAATGCCTCCTTGAACTCCCTGGCACTGCTGCTCGATCAACTGGGGGCCGTGCGCTTCAAGGAGCACCATCGAAAAGCCCTGGTACAGATCGAGGTCCTGGGCCAGCAGATGCGCCTGCCCACCAAGATCCTGGATACCATCAAGCGTGCCGCCGCGCTGCACGACCATCTGAAGGTGTTGATGCCCGCGGCCGTGATGGACAAGAAAGAACCGCTGGACAGCTTCGATCGGGCCTACATCGAAAACCATTCGACCATGCTGGCCGAGGTGACCCGGCTCTTCGAATTCTTCCAGAACGAGCGCGAAATTCTCTTGTACCACCAGGAGCGCTACGACGGCGAGGGCTATCCTTCGGGCTTGAAGGGCGAGCAGATTCCCCTGGGGGCGCGGCTGTACGCCATTGCCGATGCCGTAACGGCCATGCTTTCCGAAAGACCGTACCGGCCGGCGCTGACCGGCCGGCAGGTGGTGGAAGAGCTGCAACGCAACGCCGGCACCCAGTTCGATCCGAACCTGGTGCGGGTTTTCATCGCGGCCCTGGACGACAACCCCGCGCTGCAATTGCCGGCGGAGTATATCGCGGCCAAGCAACAGGAAGGGGTGTCGTCGCCCAAAGGGCCGGCATCGACCCATTGAGGAATATGGATGCAATCTCATCTGCAAATTTTGATCAATGACTTGGTGGATGGCTTTCCCACCCTGCCGGCGGTCGTGAGCCAGGTGATGGCCATAACGGCCGACACCGACAG
>JAKAFO010000355.1 GCA_021819735.1 Deltaproteobacteria bacterium | reverse complement strand
CGTTCTTCCAGCTCGCCCACCAGGGCCGACCGTTTCCCATCGACTTCATCGGCGTGCGCACGCCCCAATATGCCCAATACACCGCCCGCTCCAAGGGCGTCAGCAACCACCAGGAGCTGTGGGCCAACCTGTTGGCCCAGGCCCGGGCCCTGGCCGTCGGCCAGACCCACGCCGACCCGGCGCGCGCCTTTACCGGCAACCGCCCTTCGTCCACCATCATCCTGGAAGATCTCTGCCCGGAAAATGTCGGCCGCCTGCTGGCCTTTTACGAAGCTCGCACCGTCTACGAAGGCTTCATCTGGGGCGTCAACTCCTTCGACCAGTTCGGCGTGGAGCTGGGCAAAAAGGTGGCCGACGGCTTGCGAAGCGAGATGGCCAGGAAGAACGACACCCCCGGCCACGACTTTGCCGGCGCCGATGCCATCTCCAAAGCATACCTGCGGTTGTTGTTTGATGGGAAGTACCCTTTATAGCGCAGACACCGGCTGTCGTGAATTTGCTTTTTTTATTGCTCTAGGGCAATCACTTGGTTAGCTTTTGCGATCCTCAACATTCATTGCATAAGGCGGCAACGGATGCCTTTGGAAAAAGCGCAAATTGTTGAAGCGATTGCCGAACAGGCCCCCATGAATGGCTTGTGTCTGGTCCACGGGTGGGGGCGGCATATTATGAAAACAGGCGGCTATGGAATAACATGAAAAACTTTCTCAGCTTCAAGGATCGTAACAATGTAATGAAAGTCGTGGGCCTGTCGGTATGTGGGCTTGAGTTGATCATCATCCTCCTGACGATGTTTTACCAGCAGGATGAAATAAAGCGCACCGAAACGCCGCTCACACGGGAGATTGCCCTGGATTACATGAACCATCCCGAGAAATTGCTGGCGAACGAGCGGATTGCCTATAACGCATACAGCAGCGCCGGAAATCAGACCTATGTCCTGGTAAAAACATTCGAAAAGGTGGTCCCGTTTCCCTGGAAAGGGTGGATCCTGATCTCGGTGGGTGCGCCGATCGCAATGGCCTTTCTGGTTCTGCTGTTCAGCAAGGCCTATTTTCAGACGGTCGATCAGGAAGAGAGCAAGCCTTCGGAAAATCAAGGAAAGTTTGTATCGGCCCTAAACCGCCTGGGTCAGATCAACAGCATCTGGTTCATGCTCGTCAGTATCGTCGCCATTTTCCTTGCCTGGTACATCCCCGAGATCGTGAAGTACACCGGCGAGGTCACCATGACCTGGCTGGCCCGCTACTGGTGGATCCCCGTTATTCTTCTGGGCATTGTCGTTTCCATCGTGATTTTCTGGATCTATCTGCAATACAAGCTCAAATCCAAAGCCATGAAAATGGAAATGGAGCTGGCCAAATTCAAAATTCTCCAGCTTCAGGCCAACAACCGCTTTCTCATCGACGGCGAAGGCAATTCATTTCCCCCTCTGCTCGAAACAACAGAAGGAAAGGAAGATTCGCCGGGCAAGGAAGAACGCGCGGGAACGCTCAATCCTAAGGACCAGTTACGAACATTGTGAAAGAAAGAGCCTTCACGGGAGAGAAAAGCTTCTCCCCTGCCCTTGCCTGATCGGCTTCTGGGCTGCAGCGTTCACTTCGGCTCCCGCGTGCGCGGCGATTTGGATGCCTATTGCGACTTACGGAGGCGCAAAGAAGTGGTTTTCAGCATCGTCTCCCTAATCGTCAAAGCAAAAGAGGAACATCATGTCCAAACTGCGATACGAAATTGATGGCGGAATTGCCCGCATCACCCTGGATGACGGCAAGGTCAATGCCATGAACTGGGAATTCTTCAGGGAACTCAACGAAGCCCTGGATCGGACCATCGCCGACGAGGCCGTCGCCCTGATCTTTACGGGCCGCCCCGGCGTTTTTTCGGCGGGCCTCGACCTGAAGCTGCTGCCCACGCAGGACCTTCGCGAGCAACTCAAGTTCCAAAGGCGGTTTGCCACCACCATGTTGAGGGTCTACCAGTTTCCCATCCCGACCATTGCGGCCTATGCCGGACATGCCATTGCCGGCGGGGCCATTCTTTCCTTTGCCTGCGACCGCTATATGGCCGCCGATGGACCCTACACCATTCAAATCAATGAAGTGGCCAACAAGATGGCCCTCCCGAGCTGGATTACCCTGATCTGCCGCTCATCGATTCCCCCTCGTTACTGGAAAGAGGCCCTGCTCCACGCCACACCGTATTCCCCCCGGGAAGCCTTCGAGCGCGGGCTGGTCGACGACTTGGTGCCAGAAGGCGGCGACATCCTGGCGGCCGCATACGGCTATGCGGAGAAACTTCGGAAACTGTTTACGCCGGCCTATGCGGCCTCCAAAAAGTTCCTGCGCCAGGAAGAGTCGGCGCATGCCATGGACCTCTTCGAGAAAGAACTGCTCGACTGGCGCTTGAATTACGGCGTGTAACGAATCGACGGCGAAGGTTTTCAACAGCCTGCTAAAGGAAGTGCGGCCATGATGCCTATTCGCCAGCTTCTGAATCGCATCCGCTGGGATGCAGAATTTGGCCGGGCCGACTTTGAGATCGGCTATTACGATCGCCTGGAGGACAAGATCGTTGTCGTCACTATCCGGCAGGTCCACTTCTCCCCCGGCAACCATTTCTCCATCGAGGTGATCGGTGATGGTGGAGGGTCGCACATGGTGCCACTCCACCGGATCAAAGAAATCTACAGAAACAGCGTGCTTGTTTGGGAGCGCCATCGGGAGTGATCGCCGGCAGTGCACCGACCGGGTCGATCTTGGCCGCCCAGCCACAGGTCTTGGGCCAAAAAGACATTTTTGCGATGGCGCTGTAAACGCTATTTTACTTCTCCATCTGATATCCCGCACCCTTCCAGGCAAAAATCCCGCCGGGGTAACGGTAGACATTCTTATAGCCCAGTTTCATTGCCCAGGCCGCGCCGTTATGGCTGCGGGTGCATTTGACGAAGCCGCAGTATATCACGATGGTCTTGTCTTTATCCGGTCCTAGAAGCTTTTCGAAATCTTCTTTGGTTTTTCCGTCCGTCTCCTTGGCGTCCCACTCGTTCATCTCGGCAATGGGGAAGAGAAATTGCAAGGCGCCCGGCACGTGGCCCTTTTTGTAGCTGTCCTCGTAGGGCATGGTGTCCACGATGACCATAGCCTTTTTTTCATCGATCCATTTTTTCAACTCTTCGGTCGTCACGACCTTATATTCGCCTCGTTGTACTTCACGCACCAGCTTGACGCCCGATGCTTCGACAGCCACTTCCTCTTCGAATTTGTCCTTGGCCCATGCCCCATCTGCAAAACCTGACACCAAGAGCGCGGCCAGAATCAGTATTGCAATTTTCCTCATTGCGTTTACCTCCTTGATGGATTGAAAGTGAAAATGGAAGGCAATCGTTGCGGCGTGATGGATTGCCGGTAGCGCTGAAAATAGAGAAAACCGATGCTCGCCAGCATCCCCAAGTCCCTGTACAGTGCGGGCCTCAGGCTATGGTAGGCCCGCCCCTCCGGATCATCCGGGCCAAAACAGCCGCAATCCACATCCAGTCCGAGCCACAGGCCATATCCCAAGACCGTCATGAACAGAAGCAGCAGGGCGGTGAGAAGACCCAGCGCGTATTGTGTATCCAGGAGCAGGCCGATGCCGGCCGCCAGTTCGGCCAGGCACAAAAATAGGGCCATGGGCCAAAGCAGCGGACCGGGAACTAATCCGTACGCTTCGATGATCAAAATGAATGATTGCGGATCGATCAGCTTGGACAGGCCGGACCAAATAAAAACCAAGGATAGCCCAAGACGAACCAGGCGGTAGAGCCATAGGCCGCCTTGAAGACAAACGACCGCATCCCGGCTCAGGGTGCGGAGGGATCTTATATTGAACGGTTTTGCTGCCATCGTCATGCCGCTGAATATGTAAACTCAGCCGACCTTATAAAGACGATGGGCAAAGATGTAAAAGTGTTAATCTCAATGGCAAAAGCGGTTTGCCAAAGGGATTGTCAATGGGATGAGCCCGCGCGGATCTTTTTGAAGGCCGATGGCACCGCCGAAAAGGGGGCAAACCGATTGAGCTTTAATCCTTCCTGGAACCATAAATGTCGCACAGCGCCCAGGTCAGAAAGCGCGCATAGACTTCCCAGACCCGATCGCCGTAACCGCCGGCCATGAGATAAGCGGCCGGGATATTCCGTTCCCGTAGAAATCGGTAGACCATCTGGTCGCGCGCCAACATTTGATCCAGGCTGAGCCGCAGGCCGGCCGTGGAGGGCAATTCGTCGCCTTCATAGGGATCGGCGCCGCTCACCACGATGGCCAGGTCCGGACGGCCATGATGGTCCAATTGGTTCAGGCCCTGGGACAGGCGTTCCAGGTAGTACTTCTCTTCGCCCGATTCGACTGGGATATCGATGTCGCTGGGAATGAAGACCGGATTGGGTGTGCCGTCGGCCAAGCGGGGTGGGCCATCCAGGGGCCACCCCGAAGCCATGTGGATGCTCAAGCTGGTGATAGTGGCATCGCCGGCCGTCAACGCGGCCGTGCCATCCCCTTTGTGGGCATCTACGTCCACGACCCACACGCTTTGGACCGCGCTTTGGGCCTGCAGCTTGCGGGCGGCGATCAAGATATCGTTGATCGGACAAAACCCGCTGCCGTGATCAAAATGGCCGTGGTGCATGCCGCCGCCAAAGTAAAAACAAAAGCCGTGGCGCAAGGCCGAACGGGCGCACTGCACCGTTCCGGCAGCATTCAAGAGAATATCCGCAAACAGATCGGTCAAGGGACGACGGGCCTGCACGGGATCATAGCGGTGATAGCGGCCCTGGGCATCGATCAACTCAAAGACGGATAGCAGCTCTTGCTCCAGCTCCTGGGAAAAAAGCCTATGCACATAGCTCGGCGCATGAACCCGCAGCAGATCCTCGCGCGTGATCCGTTCAGTGATAACCGGCAGATGCCATTTGCTCAGAAAAGGGGCCAGTTGCGGATGCTTGCCAAGTGCATCAAAGGTATTTACGGCGCGACTGTCACGCACCGGAATCTGAATCCCATACTGCAGCAGATTGATGGCCCTCACTGGCTCGTATAAAATCATAGGCCCCCCCTCCCATTTGGCGGATGCATTGAACATAGAGATAAGCCTGATGAAATCAGGCCATGTTTATCATAGCCAACAATTTGCCCATTGGGTAAA
>JAKAFO010000050.1 GCA_021819735.1 Deltaproteobacteria bacterium | reverse complement strand
CCATGCAGACGATGACATTGCCCAAGGGCGTGGTCTATTTCGGGGCCGGCCTGTTATTGGCTTTGGCCCTGGCGGCCATAACCGGTGCCGGCGGCGAGGTGCCGCCCGTCGGCCGCTACCAGATGGAAATCACTTCCCGAAACGGATTTACCGATATTTTTGTGATCGATACCGCCACCGGCGCGATCAAATACGTGGGCAAGGACGAAGGCAAGCCGTTCGACCAGGTCCATGGCAAATAGCCCGATGGTCCTGGCTACCCCAAGCCGGCGCAACACTCGTCCGTACCGACAACCTTGGCGTAAACCGCGCCCAGGGCAGCCAGAAAAGCCGCATGCACCTGCGTGGCGGGAACCGTGACGTTATTGAAGGCCAGCGCCCGGGTGGCGCAGGCGTCGTGCAACACGGTGCAGCGAAAGCCGTGGTCGAAGGCGGCCCGCGTGGTGGCGTCGACGCACATGTGGGTCATCATGCCGGCGATGACGACATGCTCGATGTGTTTGCTTCTCAAATGCTCCAGAAGAGAAGTGTCCCGAAACGCGTTGGGATAATGCTTCCGGATGACCGGCTCATCGGCGACCGGTCGGACGTTGATGTGGAATTGAACGCCATCGGTTCCGTCGATGAAGAAAGCGGCGTCGGGCCGGGTCGATAGGTGCTGGATATGGACCAACGAAAAACCCTTATCCCGGAACAAGGAAAGGGCTTGCCCAGCCTTTTGGCTGGCTTCGGTGCTTCCTTCGAGCACCATCCGGCCGCCCGGAAAATAGTCGTTCTGGATATCGATCAGCAATAGGGCTGTCTTCATTGTTTTCTCTCCTAAATTAGGTGGCCGCTCGTCACGAGCCGGCCCCGTCGCTGCCGGACGAATCGGACGCCCGTTTCCACAAGATCAGGGTCAGCCACACGATGAAGCCCTGAAGGGCCGGCGGCAGGTCGTCGCCGAGATCGACCATAGCGCGTCTTCCGAACCATGAGGCCGGGGCGATCGTACCGATTTGCGTATGGTCGTGGTATAGGCCGTACTTGCGGCCAAAGACCGAGACGGCCTTTAAAACATAGTGGTGCTCCCCGCGCCGGACCAGAAACTCCCGTCGGAAGGCGCTGGGCTTTTCCGCAACCGCCGCCTGCGAACCATCGGGGCCTTCCAGAATGAAGGCGCCCAGCAGGCCCTGTCGATGGATACGGTACTCCGAACCGCCCACCACCAGCGCGCCTCGTTCCCGCCAGGACGAGACCAGAACCTCGGCCGCCAAAGCGCCCGTCGGCTCCAGCAGCCAAAAGTCCCAGGCGAACCAACGCTTTGGCACCGCATAAAGCATGATCGGGAAGGCCTTTCGTTGCGCGCCTGAATCTACTATGGATAAACTTTCAATATCTAACTGCCCATATCCACCAGGTCACGGACCGATGGTTTGCTTTCAAGGAGTCGGGTCTCCTAGGCCCCGTGCCAGTCGCGGTAAGGATGGGCCGCCAGATTGGCGTTGAAGTAGCGCGGATCGTGGGTCACTTCGCGGCCGAGCCAGGCGGGGCGGTCAAAGGGTTGGTCTTCGGCCTGGAGTTCGATCTCGGCGACGACCAGACCCGCGTTCTCTTCCAGGAACTCGTCCACTTCCCAGGTAAACCCCTTGTACTGGAGGGTGTGGCGGATCTTTTGGATCGCCGGGCCGTCGCACAGTGCCAGAAGCTGCTCGGCCTCGGCCGGGGCAATGGCGTATTCGAACTCCAGGCGCGCGGCCCCGCGCGAGACCCCCTTGATGGTCAGCCAGGCGTTGTCGCCGGCGATGCGCACCCGGACCGTTCGCTCCTTATCCCGGTTCAAATAGCCTTGGCAGATCCGGACACCCGGGGCCTGGCGCCATTGGGTGCCGGTCACCAGGAATTTGCGTTCGATTTCGGTGGCCATGACGCTTCCTATGCCTCGATCTCCAGCGGGTTCAGGCGTCCGAAAAGAAGATCGGGTGGCGGCTATTGACCGCAGACCTCGGGCAGATCGTTCTCCACCCGGATCTGCATCAGCCGCTGCAGCGCGCGGCGCATCTTTTCTTCGGCCTGGGCTTCCGTTTTTACTTCAGGGTCTTTTTCCACCACGGCGGGGAACAGGGCCCGGGCCTTGTCTTCCTGCTTGTTGTCCGCATGGCTGATCACCTCCAGCCACAAACCGGCCAGGGCTTTGTCCTGGTCCGCGTCCTTGGAGACGATGGCGGCATTGGCCAGGGCCACTTCGTGCTTGCATTGGGCCAAGGCCACGGCCCCGTTATAGGCATCGTCGCCGAAGCGTTTTCGGAACTCCTCGCCCTTGGCGCGCTGCTGCTCCTTCATGGCGCTCTCCTGCTGGGCGCCGCTGATGGCCCCGGCCGTGGCGCCCGTGCTCGCGCCGAACACCGCGCCGGCGGCCGCGCTTTCAATGGGGTTGCCGCCGAAAACCAGGCCGGTGACCAGGCCGCCCACCGCGCCCACCACCGCGCCCATGGTGGCCCCTTCGCCGGCCTGTTTGGCCTGTTGTTTGGTGCATCCGGCAGCAAGCAGCGTGCTGATGACCAACACCACAATCCATTTTTTCATACGCCTAACTCCTTCGTGCTCATGAATCCCCGTTTGTTCCCCAGCTCATCTTATAGCGCAGGAACTGGAAAAAGGCCTTGACCCCGGAATCCCCCCAGAGCCGATCCGAAAGATCCTTGTGCACAATATACATGGTGTCGTCAAAATCCCAAAACACAATTGTTTTGCCCTTGGGTTTGTACCTGAGCAGGGCGTCGATATTGTGCAGGTTGGCGATATGCAGCATGAGATAGTCCGCCCCGGTGGCGTCCGCCTCCGCGTATAGCTTCTGGGTCAAGGTGTCGAAGGGCAGGTAGGTCGAGGATTTGAGCCAGAAGATCTGCCCGGTGGGGATTTCAGGGTATTTGTGCGTTACGTACCGGATCACATCCCCTGAAATGGAGCTGAGCAACAGGTCGTTCGGGCGCTTGCGGGCCCGGATGTCGGCGATGATTTCGTCCACCAGGCGCTCGTCTGCCCGAAGGTCGCCCCGGGATTTGATCTCGATGTTGATTTTCTTCTCCAGGCTGCCGATGACCTCGTCGTAGGCGGCGATCTCTCCGCGGGTGATCTCCACCAGTTCGGCAAAATCCGTATCGCCGATGGTTTTCAGGCTGCCGAACAGGCGCAGCATCCGAAGGTCATGATAGACCACGATCCTTTGGTCCTTGGCGTATTGCACGTCGAACTCGATAAAAGCGTATTTGGGATCGGCATCGGCGGCCTTCAGCGCCGCCACGGTGTTCTCCCGGTATTGGACGGATGCCCCGCGATGGGCACCGGCCGTGCAGCGGTAGCTGTAGCCGACGCCGGGATAGACCGCTTCCTGCTCCAGTAGGGTATCCAGGCGCTTCGTGTGCGCCGGCAGGGCGCAGCCGGCGGCCGACAGCGCGGATAGGATCGCCGCGAGGGCGAGGGTTATGGCACGGCATTTGGGGTTCATGATTGCTACCAGCCAACGATGCATTCGATAAGCCGCATGAATACGGCCTGCCGGGACAAGGCGGCCCATGCGCTTCACCCTAAAGCTGGAGGCAAATTAGTCCAAGGCAAGATGGCGTGTCAATGTGTTACGGGCGGCCGATGGGGACCGGTCGGGCCCTATTTGTAATACAGGCAGTCCTCGAGTTTCATGAAGCCCCGGATGGCCTGCACGAGACCGTAGCTGATCGGTCCGGGCGGCCAGGGGAAGATCTTGCGGCCGACGAAGAACAGCTCGGTGCGCTCGGTCTGCTTCCCAAGGATCAGTTCGGCGATGGTGCGGCCGTTGAGGGTGGTCATGGAGACGCCGTGGCCGATGCAGCCCATGGCGAAGATGGCCTTCTTGTCTTCCCCCAAGTAACCGATCACCGGCGCCATGTCCAGGGTGACCGACACGGGGCCGCCCCAGCGGTGGGTAAAGCGCAGGCCTTTGAGTTGGGGAAAGATTTCGACGACATGCTTTTCGAGATGGGCAAAGGTCCTGGCATTCAGATCCTTGTCCAGGTTCTCGGCGTAGCCGACGGAGACGTCGCCGCCGCCCATGACGATGCGGTGGTCGGCCGTAAGCCGATAGTAATGGATCAGGTCGCGGGCGTCTTCGATGCCCGCGCGGCACTTCCAGCCGATGGCGTCATACTGCCGCGGCGACAGCGGCTCGCTCAGCACGATATGCGTAAAGGCCGGGTACTGGAGCCGTTTGAGCTCCGGGAACAGGATGGAGTAGGCATTGGTGGCCAGCACCAGATAGTCGCTGTCGATCCGGCCGTGCTCCGTCTCGACACTAAAACCGGCCGCGCCCTTGCGTCCGAAACGCACCACCGGCGATTGTTCGTAGATCTGAACCCCCTGTTCCTCGGCCAGCCGTTTCAGCCCACGGGCCAGTTTGGCCGGATTGAGGATGCCGCAGCGCGGCTCGAACCATCCCAACCGGTAGGCCTCGGTATCGAATTCCGCGGCCAGGCGGGACCGGTCCCAGCGCTCCACGCCCCCCAGGCCCCATTGGGCCATAATCTGGAAGTCGTGTTCGATGCGCCGTACCTGGGCCGGGCTGTTGCCCACCAGCAGGTAGCCGCTGCGCTCATAGTCGCAGTCGATGCCGTTTTGCGTGATCACCTCGTGGAGGTAATCCACGGCATTTTCCATGTAGAGGTGGGCGGCCCGGGCCTTGTGGTCGTCGAAGCGGAACTGGGTGATGCCCTTGGTCAGGCCGAACAGGGTCATGGAAAAACCACCGTTGCGTCCCGACGCGCCATAGCCGCAGACATCCGATTCGATCAGACGCACATCCAGGCCGGGGTTGAGTTGCTTGAGATGATAGCCCGCGGAAAGGCCGGTGTACCCGCCGCCGATAATGGTGACGTCCGCTGTCTGGGTGCCTTGCAGGTTCGGGTTAGGCGTAATCGGTGTGGGCAGCGATTCGAGCCACCAGCTTTTTGAACGGTAATCGGTCATGGGCGGTCTCCTGGCAAAGGCTTGGGGCGGGTAACTGTGGATCATTTAAATTGGTTGGTCGACTAACAAATAAATAATCCGCGACCGATTGTCAATGCGCAATTTTTTAATCGCAAGGCGGCCGGTAAATGATAAGAGAGTTCTGATTTCCAGAAGCGGGGCGTTCGCGTCCGCCGCAACAAAGGTGAATGAACATGGGCCGCAAAAACGTTCAGGAAGAAAAGCGCATCCGTATCATGGAGGCCTTGAACCTGTGCCTTCAGGAAAAATCGTTCGATCAGACCTCGATCAAGGATATCGCCCGCGCCGCGGACGTGAATCATGGCCTGCTGCATTACTATTTCAAGAGCAAGGAAGACATCCTGATCAATTATATCGATTTTGTCATTCTCCACTACAAGGCGACTTTCGAGACCTTGCTGGCCGAGAGGGCCGCCCAGGACCCGGATGAAAGGCATCTGCTGGAATGGTTTTTCCAGGCCATGAGCGAACGGATTACGCTGAACCGTGGCCTGTCCAAGGTGTTTATCGAAATTTGGGAAATCGCGTCATACAACCCGGATGTCCGGGAAAAGGTGCGCCTGGCCTATCGCGAGTGGATGGCGTGGGTGGCCGGCCTTTTGAACCGGGTGGTCCGGAATCCGGCCGTGGCCAGGCGGATCGGCACGGCCGTCGTCGCCTTCCTGGAAGGCATGTCGCTGTTTACGGTCATCCTGGATCCGGAAGAGTTGGCGCTCGACGAAGTGCTCGCCGATTTCCAGAAGAGAATCCTTCGAATGCTTTAGCTCGGACGGCGCCGGCCATTGGGCGCAAAGCTATCCATCGGCCGGATCGGCGACACGTGTTGAGATGCTTTCGTAAGCCGCTCTTACCGGCTCCCGGCCGTGCTTTTTCTCGAGGCGCCGCACGATGAAGTGGCCGCGGGCCATGTCCTGGAAGTGGTCGATGAAAAGGGCGTTGATCAATGCGCCGCCCGCGGCGCCGATGGCCGGGATGGCTTGCGCCGCCGCTTTTTCGGAGACTTGCAGGCTGAAGCGTTCGGCGATCTTGATCATCAGGCGCACCAGGGCAGGCGCGCCTTCTTCGCTTAAACCCTTTTGGGCCAGATATTCGGCCGCTTCACCGATGGATCGGGCCAAAGCCATGCGGGTGGCGAAATAGCCCGTTTCGGCGCCTTCCTGCCGCCTCTGGGGGCCGCCCAAAGCAAATACTTCGATACAAGCGATATGCGCGGCGAAATCGCCGAGCAGTTCACCTTCGCTCCGGGCGATATCGGCGATAGAACGCAGCATGATCGTCGTGGAAATGGGCAATTCCAAGGCGATCGCAGTCAGTCCGAAGAAGCCGCCGAGGCCGCCGGCGGTGGCCGCGGCGATTTTATGCCAGTGGTTGGAAGCCGCCTGTCCCGGGACATCTTTCAAAGTAACGACCGCCACCTGAAACGCTTTGAGCAATGCCGCCTGGGTGATCTCAACCACTTTGGCATGCCAGGTTTTCGGCAGCAGTTCGAACCCCTTTTCGATGGGCATTCCCAGCATATGGGTGATCTTGGCCGCAATCCCGGGGTTCTCGAGCAGTATTTTTGCTTTGCGCAGATCGTTCAGATCGATGGGTTCAAGCACCACGCCCCCCTCCTGAAACCTAACACGGCGGCTTTCAAGAATTTTCCGCAAGCTCCCACATCCGATATACAAGCAAAGGGCAACGGCCCACAACCCCCGCGGTAAGCTCTGCCACGTGAGGGCTTCCGGATTCTCTCCAGCAAGGGGCGCATGCAGCGTTGCACGTTGCAGTGATCGATCTTAATGGGCAAGGAGTGGCGATGGAAGTTTTGGTCACCAAATTGGCGTCACACAAAGATTCCCCCCACCAGGTAGGTGATGGCCCGTCCGCCGATCTCGACCCGCTCGCCAAGATCCTTACCGACCAGTTCCCCGCCGCGCTTCGACAATTGCCGGGCCGAAAGCCGCCGCTGGGTCAATCTGGCCGACCAATAAGGAATCAGCGTGGTATGGGCCGAGCCCGTTACCGGATCTTCGGGGATGCCAGACTGGGGCGCAAAAAACCGTGAAACGAAATCAACCTCCCGGCCGGGGCTCGAAACGATGACCCCCCGGGATGGCACCTTCGAGATCAAGCCCAAGTTCGGGCACATGGAGACAATCTCGTCTTCGTCCTCGAATATGGTCAGGAAATCGCTGCGCCCCTTGTAGGTTTCCCGCGGCCGGCAGCCCAGCCCTTCGATCAAGAATTGCGGCGGGTCAACCCTGGAGAATTGGTCCGCGGGGAAATCCAGATATAAGATCTCCCTCTCCCGCCGAACGGCTAAAGCACCGCTCTTCGACTGGAAGGACACAGCATCGCCCGCAAAGCCGAGATGGTTGAAGATCACATGGGCCGCCGCCAAAGTCGCATGACCGCAAAGATCGACTTCGATGGTGGGCGTGAACCACCGGATCTGAACGAAATCCTCTTGGCGGACAACGAAGGCGGTCTCCGCCAAATTGTTTTCCGCCGCGATGGACTGCATGGTCGGCGCAGGAAGAAAGGAATCGCAGAAGACTACGGCGGCAGGATTGCCCTTGAACAAGTCTTTGGTGAATGCATCGACCTGATAGATTGGCAGCTGCATGGTGTATCTCCCTTAATACATACGCCGGAACCTATTGCAGGGGGCCGGCCGGCTTGGTTAGGGCGCCGATAAGCTAATTTACTCGAACTTAAATATCAGCGGAAACCCAATGGCGACAAAGATACTCCAGGTCGTATATACCGGGATGTACCCTACAATCCACTTTTCGAGACGTTCGATAACCGCTTTTCCTCTGATAAACCACAGATAGCTATAGAGTATGCCTGCCAAATGACAAAAAACCAGCAGGTTTGCACCGAGCACGGCCAGACGATTCGGTGTAAATCCATACGATCCCAACCGGAATACAATCGCGGCAAGCGCAACCAAATCGATTATCAGCGTCAGCGTAACCAAGCCGGTGTTTAAAATGTCAATGGTTTGCGTGGATGTCGTCGGGTTGCGTTCGAAAATCGAAAGCACACAGAGTCCGAGCACAACCAGTAATAGAACGTTGAACGCAATAAGGAAATTCCGATCGGTGAAGGGGCTCCGTTGCATAAAGAGCATGGCAAAAAGGTAGGCCGCGACGGTTACGAGGAACAGGGGTGTGAAGACTTTGGCGATGAGCGGCGAAATCCTGAAACGCGCTCTGGCAACCCTATCAATCAACAGCGTTGCTACTATCGGAGATGCTACCGTCCCATAAACAACCACGTTTTTCATGTACCAGTCGTGGATCTTCAAGTCGATCAGTCCGAAAAGGACGAATGTAACTCCCGTCAGAACCATACCACCAATGAGAACAATCGTGCTGTAGATCAATAGCTCGCCATTGAATCGCACATAGTCCATCCGTCCCGGCATGTTTGTCCAAGCCCCACCAAGGAATGCGAGACCCAAAAGAGACCAAAAGAAAAAGGGCATGTGCATACATGCAAGGATCAGGGTTTGGGAGTTTAATTTGGTTGGCAGTAAATTAAGATAGATCAGTGCACCGAAAAGAAAGCCGAAAATGGAGATGGCCGTTTTCACCGGGGCCGATTTTTGTCTGCAAAAATAGAAAATCAGGGCACCAACCACAATGCCGCCCAAGTTCCTGCTATAGAATCTTTCCCCATCCAGAGTGGGAAAAAAGTGCGGTAGCTTCACAATTGTTCCGGCAATGATGGATAGAACGACCGTTAGCAGGACGTCGCGGGGCCTCAGATGGAGTGAAGACTGTGGTTGATCCTCGGCGATCCCCTTTTCAAAAAACAATCGCTCCTGCCAAGCCATGAGTGTCTTTGAGGCTGGATGGGTCTGAAATACTTCCGGGAAGGCGCACGTAAACTCCTTCGGGCTTTCCCGGTAGAGTATTTCCAGCTCATGTGGGGAGTCGATGGCTTTTATGATCCGGTGTTTCATATGCATACTTTCTAAATGCTTTCGATAATCCTTGCGTCGATTGGCTCCAAGTCGTCTCCCCCTGGGCGCGGCCCCCGCTCATCGTTGCCTTGAAAATATGGCGACTCAGCGCGGTCATGGCGTCGCCGTGGCCGATGCACCCCAGGGGCAAGAGGTTTTTCTCGTGGATTGTGATATAGGGTAAGATAATAATCAAACGGATTATTGCGGCCATGGCCGCCGGCGGCGACGAACCCCTGGGCCGAACCGCAATGGGGGGCACAGCGTGTGGGAACTTCAGGAAGCCCATTTTTGACTCACGATGAGATCGATGGGTTGCTGCGCACGGCGACTGTTCCCGAACATTCGGTGCGCTTCATGCAAGCCATGTCCGGCGGCGAGCCGTTCCTGGAGGAGGGCTTTCTCTTTTTCGGCGCGGCCGACTGGCTGCTGGCCATCGGTTATCCGTTCGAGGGGGCGTATGACCCGCAGGCGTTCGACCGGGCCCTGAACGCGGTGGTCCGGCGCACGCGCGCCAACGAGTGTTGGGCCATCTGTCCGGCGCTGCCGGACCGGCTGAAGCCGCATCGTTGCGATCAGGACCACTACTACATCCTGCCCCTGGACGGCGCCGTTCCCACCCGCCTCGATCGTCTGGCCCAAAGGGCGGCTGTGCGGCTCACCGTCACCGAAGGCCAGCGCTTTACGCCCGCCCATCGGCGCCTGTGGGCCGAGTTTCTCGGGCGGACGCAGCTTCCGCCCCGGGTCCGGGAGTTGTACGCCCGGACCGAGGCCGTGCTGCAAACCGTTCCCGGCCTCTCCCTGCTCGATGCCTGGGACCGGGAAGGGAACCTGGCCGCCTCGCTGCTCCTCGATGTGGCGCCGGGGCCGTTCACCGCTTATCTGCTCGGGGCCCATTCCCGCCGTCCGTATAGCCCCTATGCCACGGACCTCCTGTTTCGGGAGATGATCCGCATCGCCCGGGGGCAGGGCAAGGCCTTTGTGCACCTCGGCCTGGGCGTCAACGCGGGGATTCGGCGTTTCAAAGCCAAGTGGGGCGGTGTGCCCGGGCCGGCCTACGAAATGGCCGAATGGCAGGAACAGGAGCGGGCCGTCGGCCTGGTGAACGATCTGATGCGCTCGATCGTGACCCTGCCGCGCGAAACCATGTCCAAGCGAGAGTACATGGCCAGCCTGCCGCAGCAGAGAGATTTTAAAATGCTCTGGGCGCTCGAAAAGAACGGGCGCCGTTCATGGATCGCGGGGGCGGCCCATTTCTTCTGCTACAGCTTCGAGTTCTCCTTGCGCGAACTCTTCGAGCGGGTCGATACCGTGGTCTTCGAAGGACCCCTCGACCCGGACAGTCTTCAAAAAGTAGCAGAAATCGGGCGCAGCCCGGCGGCCGGGACGCCCCGGGTCATCGACGCCATGACCGAAGCGGAGATCCGCCGGCTGGAGCGCACGGTTTGCGGCCCCAGCGGGTTCTGGGCCCGGCTGCTGGGGTTGACCCAGGCATCGCCGCCGGACGTGCGCGGGTATCTTGCCGCGACCCGTCCCTGGATGGCCTTCTTTTCCCTCTGGACCAGCTATCTGGCCCGTAGCGGCTGGACCCAGTCGGTGGATTTGGAAGCCTGGAACCTGGCTCGGGAGTTGAACAAAAGGATCGTCCCCATGGAGACCATTGCCGAGCAGATTGAGGTCCTCGAAAGCATTCCCATCGCGCGCATCGTGGATTTCTTCCGGCATTCACCGCGGTGGGACAGGTACATCCGGCGCAATGTGCGGGCTTATCTGAAGGGGGATCTGGAAGCGATGATGGGAACGAGCATCGAGTTTCCTTCGCGCATCGAGTGCATCATCGAGTGCCGGGACGCCATTTTTCTGGAACGGATGCGCCCGCTGATCGCAGCCGGCGGGTGCGCCGTCTTCGTCGGTTCGGCCCACATGCTGAACCTGCGGCGCATGCTGGCCGAGGACGGCTTTAGCATCAGGAGGGGCCGATGATCGGGCCGGACCGCCTTGGCCGAATCACCGCGGAAGCCACCGTGCCGGAGCAGGTGATATCTTACGTCGGTGCCGTGGCCGGCTCCCGTGCCAAACTCTTCGGCGCCTGCATCGGATATCTTTCCGAAGAACATCGGGTGCTCATCGGCTATCCGCTGCACGATCCCGAGGATGCGGGCGCCATGGCCGCGTCGGTGGCGGAACTGCTGGGCAGCCCCGGTCCCGACCGCATCACCGTGATCGGCCCGGCCCGGCCGCCCCAAGCCCCGGCCCAGGCGGTGTCGAGCCTGGATTGCTACTACCTTCTGCCGGTCCCGCCGCCCGCACCCGGTCAAAAGCTGCGCAACATGCTCCGGCGGGCCGAGCGGGAGCTGACGGTCGAGGGCGGCCGCGTCCTGGCGCAGGCGCATTTGAATCTCGTGGACCGCTACCTCGCCGAACGCCGGCTGCCAGCCGGAACCCGGCATATTTTCGGCCGGCTTAGCGCATACATCGAGGCGTGTGAAACGAGTCTCATCGTTTCGGCCCGGCGGGCCGACGGTCGCCTGGCAGCCTTCGCGGTGGGAGAATTTGGATCGCTGCACACCGCCTTTTTCATGTTCTCCTTCCGGGACCCGCAGGCGGCCGTGCCGGGCAGCGCCGATCTGCTGCTGAAGGCGCTGCTGGAAGAAGCGGCCCGGCGCGGGCAGATCCGCATGAACCTGGGGCTGGGCGTCAACCCGGGCATCCGGCGTTTCAAGGAGAAATGGGGCGCCGGGCGCTGCCTGCCGTATGTGGAAACGAGCTGGGAGACCGGATCGGCAGGCTTTTTCGCGCGTCTTTTCAGGGGCCGGAAAGCGGAGCCGGGTTCCGGTTGACACCCTTTCTCATCCCCGTTCACTCCCTCAGCATGCGCCGCAAGATCTTGCCCACGGCGCTTTTGGGCAGGGCATCCATGAATTGGATGGCGGCGGGCCGTTTGTATTTGGGCAGGTGCTGCCGGCAATAGGCCATCAGTTCTTCGGCGGTGGCGCCGCCCGGGCTCTTGAGGGTGACGAAGGCCTTGACCGATTCGCCGTAGACCGGGTCCGGAATGCCGACCACCGCGGCTTCGAGCACCTGGGGATGTTGGTAGAGAATGTTCTCCACCTCCTTGGGGTAGATATTCTCGCCGCCCCGGATGATCAGATCTTTCTTGCGGTCGGTGATGTAAAGGTAGCCCTCTTCATCCTTATAGCCGACATCGCCGGTGTGCAGCCAGCCGTCGCGCAGGACGGCGGCCGTTTCGGCCGGTTTGTTCCAGTAGCCTTTCATCACGCCCGGGCCTTTGATGACGATTTCGCCGTTGACTCCCGGCGCGACCTCGCGGTCGTGTTCGTCGAAGATCCGGATGGTGTTGCACTTCTGATAGCAGGTGCCGATGGAGCCGTACTTGGGCGGCCGTCGCAGGGCGATGTTGCCGCAGTTGACGGTGGTCGCCTCGCTCAGGCCGTACCCTTCCCAGATGTGCAGCCCGAACTTCTCCTGCCACAGACGAGCCACTTCCAGGGGCATGGGGGCCGCCCCGCAGATGCAGGTCTTCAGGGAACTCAGGTCGTAGCGCGCCACGTCGGGATGGTTGAGCAGTTGAATGTACATGGTGGGCACGCCGCGGAACTCGGTGATCTTGAATTGCTCGATGCGGCGCATGGCTTCTTTGGCATCCCAGCGATCCAGCAGCACCAGTCGGCCGCCGGTGAGAAACTCCAGGTTGAGGGCGAAGACGCCATAGCCGTGAAACAGGGGCAGGGTGATCAGCGAAACGCGGTTGCGGCTGACGCCGAATACTTCCGCGGGCGTCTCTTTGCCCGCGCCGTCGGGGACCGTGCGCTCCAGGGCGCTGCCCCGCACCGCGACGCCCCAACTGTCGAGCAGCACCTGGTCGTAGTATCCGGTGACATGGGTGTACCAGTTGTAATGGGTGAGCATCACGCCCTTGGGTTGGCCGGTGGTGCCGGCGGTGTAGATCAGCACCGCGGTGTCGTCGTTGTCGGTCTCGACCGTGGCCAGTTGCTCCGGGGCCTGCTCACAGATGGCGTCGAAGCCCAGGGCATCGTCGGCAACGGCGCCGCCGGTCACAATCAGGTGCTTCAATCGGGGCGCGTCCCGGCGGGCCGGCCGGACGGCCTCCAGGTAGTCGGGATGGCTGATCAAGGCCACCAGGCCAGCGTCGGCGTATAGATAAGCCAGGTCGGCGACCCGCAGGGAGGGGTTGATCGGCACGAGGATGGCGCCGATCTTGAACACCGCGAAAAAGGCCTGCATGAGCCGGGTGCTGTTCAATAGCTGAACGCCCACGCGATCCCCTTTTTGAACCCCGAGCCGCTGGAGGGCATGGCCCAACTGGTTGGCCTTGCGATTCATCTCCACGTTGGTGTGCCACTGCCCCGCGTGGTGGACGAACGGGTATTCGCCGAAACGCTCAATGTTGTCTTCCGCCAATCGGCCGATATTCATGGGCGTTTTTTCCTCTTCGAATCGTTAACGATGGGATTTGGTTCGATCGTTTGCGCCGGACCGTCTGCGGTGCGAGGCGCCTTCGTGCCGCCCCTATTCGCCCGTCTTATCCAGGCGGTTCACCGAAGCCACCGGGCAGGCCGAGCGCAGCACCACCTGTTCCACCGTGCTGCCCAGCAGGGCCTGCTCGGGATCGATCTCCCGGGTGTGGTGGGCCATGACGATCAGGTCGGCCTGGCGCTCCCGGGCCAGTTTAAGAATCTCCACGTGGGGCCGGCCTTCCCACACCTGAACGCTGTATTTGGGAAAGCCCTGGAGCTTGGGCACCAGCGTGGTTTCGATGCGGGCGCGGGCATCCGCGATGGCCTGTTCGATCTCCTCCTGAGAACGGCTCAATCCGGCGCTGCTGGTGGGCAGATCCACAGCATGGAAGATGTGCAGGCTGGCATCGACCTCCTTGGCCAGTTTGTAGGCCCACAGAAAGGCGGCTTCCGACGCCCTGGAAAAGTCCACGGCCACCACGATGTTGGAGAACAGCTTCCAGCAAGTGGTGCACGGCCGGCTGATGATCACCACCGGGCAACTGGCGGCCTTGGCCACCTTCTGCATGGTGCTGCCCACGACGCTGCGGTAACGCGAGGCGCCCACATCCTCGGGCCGGGTGTGGGCGCCCATGACGATCAAGTCCACGTCTTCCTGCCGGGCCTTGCGCAGGATCTCGCGGTGGGGGACGCCCACTACGGCTTCGATCTCAACCTGGTCGCTCTCTTCGAGCAGTTCGCCATAGGTCTTGCGCATCTCCGCTTGCACCCAACCGAGGTAATCGGGTTCGACCTGTTTCGGATGGCCCGTGCGCACGTCGGTGACGAAGGGGCTGAAGCCGTGGGTGGGAATGCCCATGACATGGAAGACGATCAGACGGGCCTGCCATTTGAGTTCCAGGTCGAAAGCGACCTTGGCCGCATGGTCACATACCGGGGACGCCGTGGTGGCAAAAAGAATTTTTTTGAACATGGCGTTGACTCCTTCCGGCCGGCGCTACTCCTCGGGCCGCAGGTGCTCGGGCACGACGACCATCTTGAGCAGCAGCGGCTTGAGAAACGACCAGCGGATGCCGATGTGGAAGTGCTCTTCCAAGTCGCGCACGGCATCCCAGCAGTTGTGGCAGGGGGTCACCACCAGCTTGGCGCCCGTGGCCAGGATCTGGTCGCGCTTGACTTTCAGGCCGATATTGCGCTGTTCTCGGTAGCGGCCGATGCCGTTGAGCCCGCCCCCGCCGCCGCAGCAGAAGTTGTGCTCGCCGCACGGTTTCATCTCGCGGAAGTCTTCGGCGATGTAGCTCATGATCTCCCGGGCTTGCTCCCGCAGGCCGCCGTTGCGGATGTAGTTGCACGAATCCTGGTAGGTCACCGGCTCCTTGATGCGCTTGGCCGGGTCGATCTTGAGCTTGCCGGTGCGCAGGGCTTCGGCCACCCACTCCACGTAATGAAAGGAGTCGATGGGGGTCTTGCCGCTCTTGCGTCCGGCCCAGTAGGGCCCTTCGATCACCGTGGCGCGGTAGGCATGACCGCACTCGGTGACCACCATGCGCTTGGGCTTGAGCCGCTCCATGGCCGCATAGACCTCTTCCACCTGCTGCTTGCAGCCGGCCCAGTCGCCGGCGAACATGGCCAGGCTGGTCTCTTCCCACCCCTTGCTGGGCACGGTCCAGTTTTCGCCGGCGATGTGGAAGAGCACGGCGGCGTCGGCCAGATCTTCGGGGTAGTGTTTGACTTCGCGGGCATTGACCGTGTAGATGATGTCGGCGTCGGGCTTGTCCACGGGAAACTCGAGCCCGGGCCAATCTTCCTGATACTCGTCGCACATCCAACTGCACGTCTCCACCCAGTCCTCGCTGGTGACGTCCATCTGGGCGCGGTAGATGCGGTGCATGCCCGAGCCGATCTTCATCTCCCAGGGCACGAATCCCTGGGAGAAGAGCAGCCCGCGCAGGTAGCTGAACATCACGCCCGTGTCGATGCCGAAGGGGCAGTAGAGCGCGCAGCGGTTGCAGCAGGTGCACTTGGAATAGGCCGCGTCCATGGCGTTGCGCATGAAGGCGTTGTCCACCCGGCCCTTGCGGCGTACCATTTCGCCCAGGGTTGCCTGGATCTTGTACGAGGGCACCTGGCTGGGGTCATTGCCGTTGGCCAGGTAAAAAAAACAACTGTCGGCGCACATGCCGCAGTGGGCGCAAATCGAAAGCCAGGTGCGCAGCCTGGATTTGAGCGACTTCTGGATGGTGGCCCACAAGGCCGGGGTGTCCACATCCAGGTGCAGCATCTCTTCGTAGTACTGCTTGCCGCTCTTGTCGGCCAGCAACGCCTGAAGCTGCTCGACGGTATCCACCGGTGTTTTGTTGCAGAGTGATCCTTCGGGCATAATAAATCCTTCCTTACCATTCCATGCCTTTGCTTTTCATCCCGCCCCGCTTGATGCCGAAATCCATGCCGATCTGGGCCCGCGACAGGAAGAAGAGCAGGAAGTGGGAGAGCTTGGTCAGGGGGATGACCACCAGCAGAAGTTCGCCGGCCAGGATGTGGGCGATCAGCCAGAATCGATACGGTCCCACTTGGTGATAGGCCAGAAACCCGGTCCAGAAGGGGGTCACGGCCGCCAGCAGCAGCAGGATGTCCTGGGGCTTGGTGAGGATGCGCACTTCGGGCAGGGCGATGCGGCGCAGTACAATCGTCACGGCGGCGATCAGCACCGCCACGGTGAGCGTGTCGGCCAGGGCTTCGGAAAGGGCCGGCAGGCGCACGCCCCAGCGCTCTTCGAGCAGCAGGTTGTGGGCCAGCAGGAAAATCGGCGTCACCAGCAGGCCGATATGAAAGATGAACACCGCGGCCGTATAGCCTGAGTAGAAGCGCCAACTGTGAGTGCCGTAGGGGATCAACCAGCGGACGATCGAACGCAGCGCGCCCCGGAGGCCGTAGCCCAGGTTCTCGCCGTAGCTGACACGGTCCAGGCGCCAGTCCAGGCCGCGGACATACCAGATGCCGCGCCAGACGAGGCCGACGAAGAAGACGGTAAAGGCGATCCAGGCCAGCGGGCCGGTGACGAATGCGTACATCGGCTACTCCTTGTCTCGGCCGTTCAAAAAGCGCCAGAAGATGGGGAAGGCCGCCAGGGCCAGCAAGATTAGGATATAAATGATGTTCTTGGTGTGCAGCATGAATTCCTGCAAGGTATGGATGTTGTCCATGGCTCCTCCTTAATGGGCATCGTAATCGGGGTGGGCATGCAGGATCGGCATGCGCGTGACGATGAAGCGGAAGACGAGGATGCCCAGGGTGACGATGAACACCGAGATGCCGATCTCCATCCAGTGGGGAAAGTAGCGCTGCTCGGCCGGCAGGTGCCAGTTAAAGGCCACCAGGCAGACGTTGAAGCGGTTGACGACGATCCCCAGCACGGTCCAGGCCGCGGTCCAGCGGATGATCGTGATGTTCTTCTCGCGCACGCCCACGGCATACATGAAGGCCGGCAGGGCCACGAAGCCGAGCAGCTCCACCAGGTACCAGGCCCCGAAGCCGGTGGCCAGGTAGTGCCAGTTGTTGTCGGCGGCGATGCCGATGACCTTGATGACGAAGTAGCCGAGCAGCACCCAGGCGGCGGCCTTGCCGAAACCCAACGTCAGGTCGCGGTTGCCGGAAAGGTGCGCGGCATCCATCTTGCCGTGGAAGTAGCGGTGGGAGAGGGCGCTCTCGCAGACGACCATGGAGAGGCCGGCGATGGTGCTGGTGATGAAGAAGTAAATGGGCAGGTAGGGCGTGTACCACAGCGGATGCAGCTTGGCCGGCACGATCAGAAACAGGGCCCCCAGCGAACTCTGGTGCAACGTAGAGAGCACCACGCCCAGGATGGTCAGCACCAGGGTCAGGCGCGTCACCAGGCTGCGGGCGCGCTTGAGCCCCAGCCACTCTAATGCCGCCGGCGAAAATTCGATGAAGAGCACGGTGAGATAGAGCGCCACGCAGGCCGCCACTTCGAAGAGCAGCGAGGTGGTGCCCGCCGAGACGACAAACGGATAGGGCAGGCGCCAGGGCCGGCCCACATCGTAGTGCAGGGCCAGCACCACCAGGGCGTATCCCAGAAAGCCGGTGAGGATGGCCGGCCGCACGGCGGCGTGAAAGCGCTTCAGGCCGAAGATGTAGACCGCGGCCGAGGTGACATACCCGCCGGCGGCCAGGGCCACGCCCACCAGCAGGTCGAAGCCGATCCACAACCCCCAGGGGTTGTCGTCGGAAAGGTTGGTCACCGAGGCGAGCCCCCCGGTAAAGCGCAGGATGGTGATGATCGCGCCGAACACAACGATGATTCCGGCCACCACGTTAAAGGGGGTCAGCACGCGGCCGGGACCGGTAGTGGTTTGGGGGCTGGTCATGATTTCTTCTCCGTATCGCTCTTGCCTTCCGGTGCGCTCTTGGCGGTTTCCAGGGCTTTTTTGACTTCGCGCGCCACGGCGGCGGCGTTCTCCTTGGCCGCTTTTTCCAGGGCGGCCTTCAGGCGGGCTTCGGCCTGGGCCTCGGTTTCGGCCTTGGCCGCGGCGATCGCTTCGGCCTGCTCCTGGGCCGCGATCTTCTCCTTGCGCTGGTTGATGGCCCAGATGCCGGTGAGCAGCACTGGCCACAAGCCGATCACCATGGGCACCGCACCCAGGGCGCCCGAGGTGAGCTGGCCGGCGGCGGCCGTGCCCAGGTCCTCGCGCATACCGAGCTTTTCGAACGGCTGGCCGGCTATATAGAGCCAACTGGTGCCACCCATTTCGTGCTCGCCGTAAATGTGCTCCTTATAACGGCCGGGATGGGCGCTTATGCGGTCCCGGGCCATGCGGATCAACTCGTCGCGTGGGCCGAACACCAGCGCTTCGGTGGGGCAGGCTTCCACGCAACCGGGCAGTTTGCCTTCCTTGATGCGCGGGTAGCACAGGGTGCACTTGGTGATCCGCGGGTCCAGGGCCTTGTGATACTCGTAGGCCGGGATCTCGAAGGGGCAGGCGATCATGCAATAGCGGCAGCCCACGCATACGTCGGGGTTGTAAATCACCGGGCCCTCGGGGGTCTTGGTGAAGGCTTTGACGAAGCAGGCCGAGGCGCAGGCCGGCTCCAGGCAGTGGTTGCACTGCTTCTTGACGAAGACCGGCGGTTGTCCTGCGCCGCTCGGCGCGAACCGGTTGACCACCGTGTAGGCCGGGGCCGAGGTGCGGCGACGCTTTTCCAGCACCGTGAGGTCGTCGAAGGGTTTTTCGGGTGGGGGCAGTTCGTTGACGGCGTTGCAGCCCGCCTCGCACCTGCGGCAGCCGATGCAGCGGGTGATGTCGTGGAGCACGGCCAAACTGCCGGCGTAGCCTTCGAACGAACGGTTGGCGGCGGCGTGGGCCTTGCGGGCCCCCGCGGCGACGAGACTCGCACCCCCCATCCAGCCTAAGAATTTTCTTCTCGATATCGACATGATTGAAGCACCTCTTGCTTACGATTTACGAGGCCCGTTTGGCGTGACAGGCCGTGCAATCCCGGGTATCCGGCTTGGCCAACTTCATGCGCGCGTGGCACTGCATGCACTGCTCGTGATAGGCCGCCATGAGGCCCGGCCGGTTCAGGTTCGCGCCATCCGGCGGGCCGCTGTGGCATGAACGGCATTCGGGCGGCTTGAGGCCGGCCGGACTGTTGTGATGGCATGCCTGGCACACGGTGAGCGGGGCGCCGTGGAAGGCGGCGGCCAACCGGCTGTCCTGGATCTGCTCCATCAGCTTGCGCACGATTCGGCGATGGGGCATGGGTGCCGGCTCGTACACGTCTTTCAGGTGTTTGATGGTGACGATTTCGGGAATCTCTTCCCAGGGCAGCAGGGCCGGCTCCGTCCGGCGCGCCGCGACCAGTTCGGCGGCCAGGGTTTTGGCCTCTTCATCCGTTAAAGGGTCGGGCATGGGCGTTTGCGGTTCCAGGTGGCAGACCTTGCAGCTCGTCTGGTTGCTCCAGGAGCGGGAAGCGGGAATGGCGCCATGGCATCCCACGCACTCTGCTTCGGCCTGGCGCCGGGCGTGGCACCCCACGCAACTGACGGTGCTGTCCGGCTGGTGCATGGCCTGGGCCAGCTTGACGCGCTTGCCGTCGATGTGCCCCTGAATCGTGTGGCAGTCGGCGCAAGGCGACATGGCGGCATGATGGCAGGTGCGGCACTGGTCGGCATACGACTCATGGGATTTGTGATTGAACGCCACCTGGGGCATGCTCGCCTGGGGCGGCGGTTCGGTCGGATGGGTGGGCTGGATCTTCACCAGGGCGGCATCGGGCTGGTTGCGTTCCATCCGCGGGATGTCGCCGACTTGCGCGATGGCCGCTCGCTGCTTGGGGTCGTGGCATCCGCCGCACTCGATAGGGCCGGCGGTTTGCTTCTGGAGCCGCAGGTCGCGGTGGCAGTTGATGCAGGCCTGGTGGCTGGCCAGGCGGTTGGAGATGCGGTTCTCCTCGGTCTGCTGCTTGTGGCAGTAAAGGCAGGCCCCCTCCCGACCCTTGGCGTAGAAGAGCTTTTTGGCGGCCGGGTCATATTCGTGATGGCAGCGTTCGCACTTGTTATCGCTGGCCTTGGCATGGCGATAATGCAGCGAGCGGTCCAGCCCCATGGGCTCACGGATGCCGGCCACGGGGGCATCTTCCGCGTGGCAATCGCCGCAGGTGACCGGGCCGGCCTCGACCTTCCGGGCGCGCAACTCCTGGTGGCACCCGATGCAGCCCTCATGGAAGAGATCCGCGAGACCGCGGCGGTCGAGTGTGCCGAGGTGCTGGTACTGCGGCGACAACACCTTCTTGGCCGGGTCCATCTGATGGCAGGCCAGGCAATCCTTGTTCTGTTCGGCTAAGGCGGCGGTGTGGCGATCATGGGCAAAGACCACCGGCGGCCGCTCCAGCGGACCGAAGGCCTTGAGGCGGTCGATGACGATCAGGTCGGCCCGCTGCGGTTCGATGGGCGGCGCCACGCCCGCGCTCCAGGCTGCCGCGGCGGCCAGAAGGCAAACCAGCAACAAAGCGGCGGCCCATGCCCGGGCAGACCGATAAGAATAAGAGCCCATCTTCATGAAGCGGTGCATCCCGTACTCCTTGACCCAAGGCGCGTTAGTGTCCATCCAGGAATGGCTATTTTCGTCGATTTCGGTGTTGGGCGAAAATTTTAATCCTCAAAATATTTCCATATATTCCTGCGGTTAAAATTTTCGCCCGCCTTGAACTCAACAAAAATATCTCATCCCTGAATGGACACTCGTTAGGCCGCGCCCATGGCTTTGAGGGCCTCGACCGGCGCGTGATCGTCAAGTAAATCCTGCAACGTGGTGCCGTCGTAGATTTGGAACGCGGCATCCTTGACCCGTTGCCACAGCAGGGCAAAGGCGCAGCGACCGATAAAGGGGCAGCTCTGCTGGGCGCCGCAGGCGACGCATTGGCCGGGTGGCGGTTCCTTTTGTATGTGGCGCAGCACATCGCCCACGGTGATTTGGACCGGCGGCTTGGCCAGGGCGTAACCGCCGTAATAACCCCGTTTGGCATCCACCAATCCGCTGCTTTTGAGCTGGTGCAGAATCACTTCGAGAAACCGGTGAGGAATGGCCTGGGCTTCGGCAACGGCCGAAATTTTGATCGGACCTTGCCCCTGGCGCCGGGCCAACTCGTAGACCGCGCGCAGGGCATACTGGCCTTTTTTGGAGGGCATCAGCATTCAGGCCACCTTATTCGAGCGGGTGACAGTTTGGAGCGGGCGAACATCGTTAAAGATCGGCGGATGTGTTTTCTTGATCGATATAGTCAAGATAGCGCGCCAGGGTCAAGCCTTTTTTACAACGGACCCGAACGGCGCCTGGGGCACCCGGCGGTCCTTTACCCAACGATTGCATGGGTGCGCCGGACATGTTATGGACTGCCCCAGCTTAAAGACACCCGCCACCCGGCGGAGATCCCGGGATGGCCAGATTGGAGCCAGGAGGTTAGAAGATGGGCCGTTTCGCCCCGTTTGTCGTTCTCGTCGTCCTATTCGTCGTGCTGCAACCCGTGCTGGTGGTCCTGGATTGCCGCCAAACCCCCGCTTCGGTGGCCAAACAGTTTGTTGAGGACTACTACTACCTCGATCCGGACATGGAAAAATGGCTCTGCGACCAGGTGGTCGCGACCCAATGGGTCGAGACCTATCTGCAAAGCAAAACCGACGAAGCGGCCCAGCGGGGCTTCAGCATCAAAAACCTGCGGCGCATGTTTACCCACATGCATTTGGAAACCTTGACGGCCCAGGAGGATGCGGCCGTCGTCCAGGTCAAGGGCTCCCTGCGCACCGCCATCTATCCGGCCTTCATGGTGATCGGCAAAATGTTCGGCATCGGCCAGAACTATGATGTGGAGACCACCCTCAATCTGATCAAGGAAGATGGCCGCTGGAGGGTGTGCAACCAAATCTAGAGTTTTGATTTCATGACGCTGCAAGAGTATCAAGCCCAGGTGGATCGCTGGGTCAAACAATATGGCGTGCGCTATTTCGGCGAGCTGACCAACCTGGCGATCCTCGTGGAAGAGGTGGGCGAGGTGGCCCGCCTCATGGCCCGGCTCTACGGCGAGCAGAGCTTCAAGGGCACGCCGCGCGATACCGGCGACCTGGCCGACGAACTGGCCGACGTGATGTTCGTGCTCGTCTGCATCGCCAACCAGACCGGCGTGGACCTGCCCGCCGC
>JAKAFO010000049.1 GCA_021819735.1 Deltaproteobacteria bacterium | reverse complement strand
TGGCCGAGATGGCTGTCTTGAACATCCCGATTGGTGGTCGTAGGCAGGTTGTCACTGCATACGCTGGATTCTTCGTTCTTCCAGAACTCGCTGGTGAAAACAGTGACGGGTCCATTGCCCCAGGCGACCGGTTCGGTGGGGCCGAACCCTCGCTCTTCGATGTTTTGCTCGATTAATTCGGTGGTCATCTGGACATTGCCGTCGGTGGCAAACCAGGTCATTTTATGGGTTTTGTCGTGACTGGTGATGCGTTGTTCGATGAAGGCCGTTCTGGAGGCTAGGATACCGATAACCGTGACAGCCAGCAGGACGATCACCACGACAATCAGGATCGAACCTTTTTCATTGGTCAATTGTGAACGGATGCGCTTATTCATGGTTTTCCTCGTCTTTAAATTCTCGCCAATGCATTTAGAGGTTGTCTGGCTTGATATAGTCCAACGTCAGGCTTTTGGGGGCCCCCCGTTCCATCCATCTGATGGTGACCGACATCAGCATCGTGTTTTCGATAATCGCATCGCGCTGGATGGTGTAGGAAACCGAATAGCGATCTGGCGCCGGGGGCGTGTGCGTACCATCCGTGAGATCGGCATCGATTTCGTAATCCATGGTTCTTAGTGTTTCGATCATGTCCGCGGCAACCGCGACACCCTCTGTGGTGCCTCGGGCCAGGGCGTTTGAGTAAATCGATGAATTCTGCAAGCTCATTACGGCCAGGATGCCGACGGTAAATACAAAGACACCAATCATGGCCTCGATCAGGGTAAAACCACCCTGTCTGCCTATTTTTTCAATGGATTCACAGGAAGTCATCATGTTGCCCCTCTCCTTATTATAGGCCGGCATTCCTGAATTCTATAGATCGTACCATTAACCGCCGCCTGAATTGATCGCCGATTGCCGGGGCAATAATCCGATCGCCGACAACATATTGATTGGTATCGGTGTACTTGGGATCCCGGGCTTGGGCGCGGGCCAGGAGCCAGACACGCACCATGCGGATACTGTTCAAGGGGGCCGGGGGCGCTATCACACCCGCGGCATTGTCCGCACTGGTGATGAAAAGGTCTCCCGCGGCATCATTCACGTCGATGACACCGTTGTCGTCCGTGTCTATGTTGGTGTCTAACGAATTGTCATTATTCGTATCGACTCCCCAGATGATATTCCCGTTGGGGGTTCTGTCCAATAACCCATCGTCATTGTTGTCAATCGCATAAGCAAAACCGATGGCGTCAATGCTTTCGGCCAAGAGTTGTCGAACACCACCCGTTTCCCTGGCAAGGTCCCTAACGGTATCGTTGTTGTCATCATATAAACAATAGGTAGTCGCGATATCGTCCAGGGCACCGTTTTCGTTGGTATCCTCGATGACCGTCAACGAAGGACTGCTGGCAATAGATAGATCGGGCGCCGCAACGGTTTGATCGGCTTCCACGCTCCAGCGCTGCACATCGGTCACCCCGAAATTTCTGGTTTCCGCTGGATCGTACCCTGCCATGCGAATATCCCGCTCCATGATATAGATGGCGCCACGCAGTTGCTGCTGCATTTGAGCTACTTGTTGGACATTGGCGGCGGCTCGTTGCTGGCTGATGGAATTGGAAACAATGGCAACCCCCACGATGGAGGTGACGATGATGGCGATGAGCAGTTCTAACAGAGTGAATCCATGGATCGATTCCAGAGTCGATGATCTTTTTTTAGCAGTCATTGCCGTCTCCTACATCCAGGTGCCTGAGCCGGGGTTATAGCGCTTTTCGGAGATGCCGCCGGCACCCGAGACTCTCAATCGGAATATATGGGAAGTATTCTGATTGGTGAGAAGGATTTCGGCTGGCAGAGTGGAACATAACCCCTGGGGGGTAAATGTGATTACGGCCGACGAAGGATTAGGGCTATTGGTAAACGCCACCCCGCCGTAATAACGCCCCAGGTCGACCACCTCGCCGTTCAGCGAAATGGTATACTGATTGGGGCCGGGCGAGTTGATGGTGACCGAGCAGTTGGCATTCTCCTTGATGGCCAATAGCTTGGCGCGCATCAGGTCGATGCCCAACTGATCGGCCGCATTGCGCGCGCCTCGATCCCGCAGCCATGCTACGGTGGTTGGTGTGGCGATGGCCATCACGATTGTCGCGATAGCTAAAGCGACTATCAATTCAAAGAGTGTGAATCCAGTGGACGCACAGTCACTCCTTTTTCTTAGGCATCTTGTTGGGTTGCCCATTCAATCCTCTCTGTGTTGTGTTTGTATGTGATCGGAGGCCGATATTGGCCAAGCAAAAAGCGTACCGTCAATGCCGTATTAAAAGCCGGTTGGTTCGTGTGGCCTGTGGATGCCTAATTATCAATTAATTAAGATGGATAGCTATCAGCGAAAGAGGGTCTCTGTAAAACGTCTGTGGCGCTGTGGTGTTTTCCAGGAGCTCTTTTCTGGGAGTGCTATTAAATATTTTAATGGACCTATTAAAGATTTATTATCTTTGGGTCTTGCGCTTTTCCCCAAGAACTAAAAGAGGTCATCCCGGACATAGCATGCCAAGGGGATAGTTTCAGGCAAAAATTGAATTGTCCGCTTCTACAGTCTGGTATATGGATCATGGTCACCTCTGGGTTAAATCTGGAGCATCAAACAAGCCGATGGGAAATAGGAGCATGACAATGCGAAGAAAAAGGCACCTCTTTCAAAGCTTTTTGTGGTGCGGGGCGATGTTTCTTTTAATCAATGCCCTTTCCGCCAAGGGCCCGGCCCAGGCGTCGCAAACGGCGCTGGATGATCTGGATACCATCGAAGTTCTCGATCTGGCGACGGCGGCCAGGATCGCCCTGGCGTCCAATCCCTCCCTGGAGGCGGCCCAGGCCCGCGTGATGCAGGCCTCCCAGATCGTCAAGCAGGCCCAGGCGCCGTATTGGCCCCAGGTGGATGCATCGGCGGGGGCGGCTCGGGTGGATATGGCGGAGAACGAGTTTCGTTCCCAGCAGGCGATTGCCCAGTTCTTCGGTTCGAGCCTGGTCAATCCGGAAGAACATTACAATGCCGGTTTGGCGGCCAGTTGGCTGGTGTTCGACGGCTTTGCGCGCAAGTTCCGCCTGGCCGGCGCGCGCTATGGCGCGCAGGCCACGGCCGCGGCCCGGGAAGATGCCCGGCGCCTGTTGCTGTCGGCGGTGACCTTTGCCTATTTGCAGGCCCAGTTGGCCCAGGAAAACGTGGCCATCGCCAAGGCCGACGAGGCGTTCAACCAGCGCCTTTTGACCGAGTCGCGCCTGCGTTACGATGTGGGTACCGGCGCCTTGAGCGATGTGCTCAATTTCCAGATCCGCGGTAACAGCGCCCAGAGCCGGCGGATTCAGGAGGAGACCGATTACCGCCGCTGGCTGATCTCGCTGTCGGCTTTGTTGGGAGTCCCGGAGGGGCGGTTTCCCGAAAAGCTGCGCCTGGCCGATATGGCCCCGACCAGTGAACAGGAGCTGGCTGTGCCCCAAAGCACCGAACAGGTGGAGACGGCCCTGCGCCTGCGGCCCGACTTGCAGCGCAGCGACTGGACCGTGCGCCAGGCCGAAGCCGGGGTCAAGGTTGCCCGTGCCGGTTATTTTCCCACAATCTCGCTTTTGGGGACCTATGAGGGCGAACGCCCGGAAGACATGGATTTTGAAAGCGACGATTTCGGCAACTCGGTGGGGGTCGGCCTGAATTGGAATATCTTTGCCGGCGGCCTGACCCGCGCCCGGCATGGCGAAGCCAAGGCGCGGCTATACGAGACCGAAATGGTCCTGGAGGATGCCAAGGTCCAGGTGGCCTCGGAAGTTCAGACGATTACCAACCAGATCGGCGCTGCCCAGGCGCAATTGCAGTTACAGGAGACCAATACCCAGTTGGTGCAGCAACAACGCGATCTGGTTGAAAAAGAGTATAAGGCAGGGGTGGGTTCCCTGGTGCGCCTGAACGAGGCCCAACGCGACCTGATTATTGCCCAGGCGCAGTTGGCGCTATCCAGGGTCGCCCTGCGCTTCTCATGGTATGACCTGCAGACCGCCACCGGACAGATCCTGGAAACTTTCAAGTAATGCCAGGTTATTCGCTGAATCCGTAGTGGTAGAGCTCATACTGGGTCTGGCCGCCCAGCAACTCGTCGATGCGTGCCTGGATCTTCTGGCGTTCGGGGCTCTTGAGCCATTTGACCCACGCATCGGAGGATTGCCAACTGCTGATGACCAGAAATTCCTCGGGGTTGTTCAGATTACGCAGCGTTTCCCCCGAAATGTAGCCGTCCATGCTCATGGCCAGCGAACGCATCTGCCGGAACAGAGGGATCATCTCCTTGGCCTTGTCGGCCGGAATGCTTCTTTTGATGAGGGCTTTAACTGCCATATAAACCTCCTTGGATGTGGTTTGCGGTTCCTGGCGCTGATGGACCGAAAACAGGAGCGGGCCGTGGTGCGGGTGGGAATCCGTTCGGTGGACGGTCGATGGAGGCGTTGGCGTTCGTCAGATCGTTTGGCCCGGTCCCGCCGAGGGTTGATTTGTTTTTACTATAAGTGCCGGCGCGCGTTTAAGTCAAAGCCTAATTCCCGCTTTCTTCGCATCCAAAAGTGTGCTTTATAAATTTTGTAGGGATTCAGGCAGCCAACAGTCGCTTTCAGAGGCCGGCAAGCATGATGGGTCAATCTTTTAAGGATGCCTCGATCTCCTTCTCCGGCGAATTCGTTTCCAGCGCCGCCGAAAAGAGCTATCTTCAGTTCAGTTGGAACGATATCCGCAAGGGAACCCATTTCACCCTGCTGGTGATCGCCTTCATGGGGTTTTCCTTCTTCATCGTCGATCTCATCAGCGCCGTGGATAAAGCCACCATCCTTCATCTGCTGGGTGTGCGGCTGGCGGCCGTGGCCGTCATCGTTGCCGGCGCCGAATATATCCGGCGGCAAAAGGCCTACTTCGAGGCCTATCCTTATATAGTGGTCGGGGTGCAAGTGGTGATCGCCGTGTCGATCTTCATGCTGGCCATCGAGCGCCGCATGCCGGCCATTTATGTGGGGGTCGATGCGATCCTGTTCACCCTGGTCTACTACCAGTTTCTATCCAACCGCCTGGATTTTACGGTGTTCGCCTGTCTCTTTATGGGCTTTGGCGGCGTGGTTGTCGGGTACTTTTATCTGAACCTGCCGCTGACGGAGTTCATCGGTGCCTTTTTGTTCCTGATTCCTTTGAATTTTTTGGGGGTTTCCATGTTGCGCGCCATTAACCGCACCCGGCGCGGCGCCTACCTGGCGCTGATGGCATCCCAGCGGGACAATCAGGAAAAAGAGCAGTTGATCGCACGCCTGCATAGCGCCCTGGGCGAGGTCAAAACCCTGGAAGGCTTGATTCCGATGTGCGCCCGATGCCACAAGATTCGGGATGACAAGGGGTTTTGGGAGCGCATCGAAAAATTTATTCAAGATCGCACCGAAGCCCAATTCAGCCACAGTCTTTGCCCCGATTGCGCCCAAAAGCTCTATGGTGATTTGGCGCCGGAAGGGGAGCCGCCGCCGTCGAGGCGATAATCGCGGCGTGAGAGGAATCGTCCCGTGAATGCGTCTCCTGAAACATCCGGCGTCACCCAATTCGACGTCATCATCGTCGGGGCCGGACCCGCCGGTCTGTTTGCGGCCTACCATCTGAGCGAGCATTCGGACTTGAAGGTGCTGCTGGTGGACAAAGGCAAGCCGCCCGAACGGCGCAAATGCCCCATGACGGCCCTTACCCCCTGCCAGCGCTGCAAGCCGTGCAATATTCTATGCGGCATCGGCGGCGCCGGGCTCTTCTCCGACGGCAAGCTCAACTACATCCACAAGCTGGGCAAAACCGACCTGACCCAGTTCATGGCGCCGGCCGCGGCGCTGGCCCTGATCGCCGAAACCGAGCGGATCTTCAACCGTTTCGGCATGGATGGGCCGGTTTACCCCACCGACATGGAGACCGCCCAGGCCATCCGCAAATCAGCCAAACGCTACGGCATCGACCTGCTGATCATCAAACAGAAGCACCTGGGCAGCGACCGGCTGCCGGCCCACATCGCCGGCATGGCCGAGTACCTGCGCGAGCGCGGGGTGGTGATCCACAGCTCCGAGGATGTGCGCGACGTGGTGGTGGACCAGGGCCGCGTCACGGGCGTCGTCACCAACCGCAAGGCCTACCAGGCACCCCACGTGATCCTGGCCCCGGGCCGGGCCGGCGCCGATTGGATGGGGCGCCTGGCGACTCAGTTGGATCTGGGGGTGCGCCAGCGGGGCATCGAGGTGGGCGTGCGGGTGGAGGTGCACAACGATATTCTCCAAGATTTGTGCGCCATTATCTACGATCCCACCTTTTTTATTCAGACCACCAAGTACGACGACCAGACCCGCACCTTCTGCACCAACCAGGGCGGGTACGTGGCCATGGAAAACTACAGCAACTTCGTCTGCGTCAATGGCCACGCCTTTCAGGACAAGAAATCGGAAAACACCAATTTTGCCTTTCTATCCAAGGTCGTGCTCACCGAGCCGGTGACCGACAACCAGGCCTACGGCGAAGCCATCGGCCACCTGGCGACCCTCATCGGCGGCGGCAAGCCCATCCTGCAGCGCTACGGCGACCTCAAACGCGGCCGGCGCAGCACCTGGCCGCGCATCCACAAAGGCTATATCCGCCCCACGCTGACCAACGTGGTGTGCGGCGACATCGCCATGGCTCTGCCCGAGCGCATCCTGGCCAATCTCATGGACGGCCTGGAACAGCTCAACCGCGTGGTGGTGGGCGTCTCCAACGACGAAACCCTGCTCTATGCCCCCGAAATCAAATTTTTCGCCACCCAGGTGGACACCGACCACCACCTGGAGACCGCCGTCAAAGGCCTCTTCGTGGCCGGCGACGGACCCGGCGTGGCCGGCAACATCGTCTCGGCCAGCGCTACGGGGTTGATCCCGGCCAAGGCGATTCTGGATCGGCGCTGATTCCAAAGGCAAGAACCAATTCATGGTGTTCGGTTGTGAGGCGCTTACCTGGCACCCAGCAGCTTGGCGATCGCTTCGGCCAGTTCGCTGCGGGTGAAGGGCTTGGGCAGCATGATATGGGGTCCCTGTTTCAGGATGCTCTGGGACTGTTCGCTCAGGCCGTAGCCGCTGGCGATGATCACCTTGACATCCGGGGCCGTGGCCTTGAGGGCCTTGAACACCTGCCAGCCGTCCGTATCGGGCATGATCATATCCAGGATGACGAAGTCGATCTCCTGGTGGTTGGCCTTGAAGAGGCGAATGGCCTCCAGGCCGCTGCCGGCCAGGTGCACCTTGAAGCCCAGGCTGTGGACCATTTCGCCGATGTACTGCAGAATGGGCGCCTCGTCGTCCACCAGCAGCACATAGCGGCCCTGGGGGTAGGCGATGGCTTGGGCGGCCGTCGGCGCCGCTTTTTGGGTGAGGGTGGTGGCCGGTGGAAATAGGAGCACGAAGGTGGTGCCGTGGCCCACTTTGGAGGTGACCCGGATATACCCGCGGTGATTTTTAACCACGCCGTAAACCGACGCCAGGCCGAGGCCCGTGCCGCGCCCGATCTCCTTAGTGGTGAAAAAGGGCTCGAAGATGCGCTCCATGATGGCGGGCGCCATGCCCACGCCCGTGTCGGTGACCTTGATTTCGACGTAGCGCCCGGGTTCGACTTTCTCGGGCCAGACGCCGGCGCCATCGGGATGGTGCACCAGATGGGTGGTGACGGTCAGGTCTCCGCCCTTGGGCATGGCATCCACGGCATTGACGAAAAGATTCAGAAAAACCAGCTCCATCTGGCCGCGATCGGCCTCCAATACGGCCGGCGCGGCCTTCAGGTCGTAGTGCACGCGGATGTTTTTGTTGGTGCGCTGCACCACTTCCAGGGTCTCCTGGATCAGCGGGTGTACATCGATGGCGCTGACCACATACTTGCCCTTACGGGCATAGCCCAGCAATTGGCGGGTCAAGGAGGCGCCGCTCTGGATCTGCTCTTCGATGCGCGTGAGCTTTTCATGGGACTGTTCGGTGGATTCGTTTTCCAGGCGCAACAACGAGACGTTGGCCTGCATGCCCATGAGCAGGTTGTTGAAATCGTGGGCCACGCCGCCGGCCAGGGTGCCGATGGCCTCCATCTTCTGGGCTTGGAATAATTGGGCTTTGAGATGGTCTTCTTCGGTGATGTCCTTGGCAAAGCCGATGATCCCGGTGATGCGGCCCTCCTCATCGGAATTGACCGCCGCGCTGAAATCGAAAATGCGCTCTTCACCGTCCTTTTTGCGGAAACGGATCGTGCTCTCGGCGATCTTGCTCTGGCCGCGGATCAGACCGACCACCATCGCGCCGAACGCTTCGCGTTGATCTTCGGGGAGCAAGGCGCTGAATTGCCGGCCCAGCAGCTCCTGGCGATCATGGCCCAGGATCGTGATCCAGGCAGGATTGACATAGGTGATATTGCCGGTGCCATCCAGCGTGAAGATGATCACGGGGGCGTTTTCGCTCAGGGATTTGAAGCGCTCTTCGCTTTGGCGCAAGGCATCCTGGGCCTTTTTCATGGCGGTCGCGTCCCGCAGGATCACCAGGTATCCCAGATGCTTTTCATTGTAAATCAAGTTGGATAGAGCGATATGCAGGTGCCGCTGGCCGTTGCGGTGTTCCAGCTCCATATTCAGGGGTGTCACCGGGGTGCCGTCCAAGCCATTGGTGCCGGGCAGGTGCGGCCACCATGGCAGGGCACCGGCGGCGGGTTGTCCGATCAGCGACGGCTGTTGGCTCCCCAACAGTTCGATGGCCGCCGGATTGAGATCCAGAATGCGCTGGTGGCTGTCCAGGACGATGACCCCATCGTTCATGTTTTGAATCACGATGTCCCGGGCCACGGGAATGATATCCAACAGGCGGTAGCGCACGATGCCCCACATGACGGCCAAGCCGCTGATGGTAAAGGCAAACGGCGTCAGATCCAGACGGGGCGAGCGGTCCCCCGTGAAAAGGAAAAACATGTTGCACAGCCAGGGCGCCAGGGCCGCGATCAGCAGGCTGACGCCCTGGCTGCGGTAAATGCGCTGGGAGTCGACGGTGGAGCGGGCCAGGAACAGGAAGCCGATAAAGAGCAAGCCATAGGAATAGATGGTGTGCACCCAGAACCAGGGTCCGAAATGGCGCGCTGGTATGATCAGGTTGTTGCCGCGGTGCCACTCGACGCTTTGAAACATCAGGTGGTGATAGCCGTTGGTGGCGGTCACCAGGACGGTCAAGGCCGGCACGATGATCAGGAGGGCCAGGTGGCGGGGGCTCAGCCGGCGGGCGCGATTGGAGTAAAACAGGCTGAAGGTGAACCAGGCCACGGGGATGGTGACGATGAAGAGATATTTCAGATTGCCGCTGAATTGCTTGATGGGCAGATCGTAGGAAATCACCTCGAAAATACTCAGGAAAGCCCACATGCAGACCGCGCCCATCAGCACGGCAAAGGAGAGCGTGCCCAACGTCGGGCGGTACTTGAGCACGGTAATGCCCAAGGCGGCGGAGATTCCAACTGCGCAGATCAGCAGAATCGCGTAGGGGTGGTAAAAGTAGGGCATGGCCCCTTTTAGGAAGCCTATATGATTTTGTCAAATTCTAAAGATATGGGCCGGAGATAAGCCTCGAAACCGATCACGACGCCGACCCCGAGAAGGTCGGGGGGCGGCGTCGGGTCGGTATCAGCATCCCGGGGTTTAAGCGATGGCCCGGGTCATCATCTCGCCCACCAGGCGCGAAAAGCGGGCCGGGTTCTCCAGTTTGCCGCCCTCGGCCACCACGGCCAGGTCATACAGCACCTGGCAGTAATCCTTCAGGGCGGCATTGTCGCGGTCGTTTTCGTACAGGGTTTTGATGCGCTCCATCACCGGGTGGTCCATGTTCAGCTCGAGCACCCGCTTGACCTCGGGCGGCTTCTGGCCGGCGGCCTTCATCAGCTTTTCCATGTAGGCGCTCATGTCGTAATCCTCACCCGCCAGGCAGGCCACCGATTCGGTCAGGCGCACCGAGGGTTTGACCTCCTTGACCTTGGCCTCCAACTGGCCCTTGATGAAGCCGAACAGGGCATTGAACGCCTCTTTGTGCTTTTCATCCACCTTGTCCAGGGCCAGGTCGCCTTTTTCGGCGCTCTTGAGCGGCTTGCCGTCGTACTCGGTGAGCGACTGCACCACCCACTCGTCCACCGGATCGGCCATGAGCAGCACCTCGTAGGACTTTTCCTTGAGCTTTTCCAGGTGGGGGTTGTGGATCAGGGCGTTGAGGTCGTCGCCGGTAATATAATAGATCTCCTTCTGGTCGGGCTGCATGCGCTTGACGTACTCGTCCAGGGAGACCCACTTGCCGTCGGATTTGGTGGTCTTGTAGCGCGCCAGGGCCGCGAGCTTGTCGCGTTTGTTGCTGTCGGTGTAGATGCCCTCTTTGACGACCGGCCCGAAGGGTTCGTAGAACTTTTCGTACTGCTCGGCCGGCATCTCGCTCAACAGATCCAGCACCTTTTTCACCAGGTTGTTACGGATGTTCATCACTAGGCGGTCCTGCTGCAGAATCTCGCGGCTGACGTTGAGGTTCAGGTCCGGGGCATCCACCACGCCTTTGACGAAGCGCAGGTATTCGGGGATCAGCTCTTTGCAGTCGTCCATGATGAAGACCCGTTTGCAGTAGAGCTGGATGCCGTGCTTGCGCTCGGCGTGAAACAGGTCGAAGGGCGCCTTGGCGGGAATGTAAAGCAGGGCGTGGTACTCGGTGGTGCCCTCCATCTTGAAGTGCAGCCGGGCCAGGGGCGGGTTCCAGTCGTGGGCCAGGTGCTTGTAGAACTCTTCGTGGGCCTGGTCGGTCACCTCGTCCTTGGGTTTGGCCCAGATGGCCTCGCGGGAGTTGAGGGTCTCCTCCTCGATGACCCGGCGCTTGGTCTCGCCGATGGGCTTGCCGTCCTTGTCCTTGATCTGCTCTTTGTCCGGGATGGGGATCTCCTTTTCCACATCCATGACAATCGGGTAGGCCACATAGTCGGAGTGCTGCTTGACGATGCGCCGGATCAGCCACTGGTCGGTGTAGTCGGGGTCCTCTTTGCCGCGTTTTTTAAGGTGCAGGGTGATGGTCGTGCCCCGGCGGTCGCGGGTGGTCGGCTCGATGGTGAAACTGCCGTCGCCGGTGGACTCCCAGCGCACGGCCTGATCCGCGGCCGCGCCGGCGGCCCGGGTGACCATGACGATCTTGTCGGCCACCATGAAGGCGCTGTAGAAGCCGACGCCGAACTGGCCGATGAGTTCGGGGGTCAGGGTCTCGCTGCTCTGGGCCTGCTTGAGCATCTCCAGAAACTGAGCCGTGCCGCTCTTGGCGATGGTGCCGATGTTTTCCATCACCTCGTCGTAGGTCATGCCGATGCCGTTGTCGCTGACTTCCAGGATCTGGGCAATGCCGTCCGGCCGCAGCTTGATCTTGAATTCACCGTCGTCGCCCAGGATGCTCGGCTCGGTCTGGGACTTGAACCGCAGCTTGTCGATGGCGTCCGAGGCGTTGGAGATCAGCTCGCGCAAGAAGATCTCCTGGTTCGAGTAGAGGGAGTTGACGATCAGGTTGAGGATCTGGCGCACTTCGGTTTTGAACTGGTGGGTCTGTTTTTTTTCTTCCATGGGGCGTGGCTCCTTGTAAACTGGCTTTTCTGTGAGAATTCGGCCAAATAATGGTTAAAAAATTTTATTTGTCAACCCTGGGGGCAGGCGGGTCACCGCGCGGCATGCGCGGCGTTGGCTTGGGCCAGCATGGATTGTTCCACCACGGTGGAGGCCTGCACCAGCGATACTTTGGTCTTGAGCTGGGGCAGAAACTCCTGGAGCACCTGGACGGTGGCCGGGTAGGGGTGGCCGATGGCCACGGCGTAGCCTTGGGCTTGGGCGCGTTTGATCAACAGGTTCAGTTGGTTGCGGATAAAGGCGGCATCCTCCTTGTGATCGAGGAAGATGTCCCGTTCGGCAAACGGCAGTTGGAGCAACCGGGCCGAGGATTCGGCCACCGTATTGGCGGCGGTGCGGCTGTCGATGTAGAAGAGACCGCGTTTCTTGAGGATCGAAAAGATCTGGCGCATCTGTTCCGAAGAGGCCGAGACACGTGATCCCATGTGGTTGTTGACTCCTTTGACGCCCGAGAACAGATCCAGATTGGCGTTGAGCTGGGCGATCAGGGCATCCGGTGACATATGGGCAAACAGGGCGCCGGCGCCCGGATCGATCTCCGGGTACTCGTTGGGTTCCATGGGCAGGTGCAGCATGATCTCGAGTCCCTTGGCCCGGGCCTGGGGCAGGATCTGCCGGCTGAACGGTGCGTTGGGCAGCATGGAGAAGGTCAACGGCACATTCAGGTCCATGAGCTGGGCGGCGATATGGCGGTCGTAGCCGATGTCGTCGATGATGATGGCCGCCAGCGGCGGCCGCTCGCCTGGTATTTGGGGCAGCCGTTCCGGGAGCGACGGCCGGGCCACCGCCTGGGCCGGCGGCGAACCCTGGGGGAAGACCTCGTAGACCGGCTTTTTGGCCGGCGCGGCCGCCGGCGGAACGCGATAGCGTTGCTTGGGTTCGACCGCGGCTTTGGCGGTTTTGGCGGGCAGGCGCGGCTGGTCCAGCAGCAGCTCGGCCAGAAAACCGGCCCCGATCACCAGCAGCGCTAATACGCAAAGGCCGCAGACGATCTTCAGGGTTTGCAGGGAAAAATCCGGACCCCGGGAACGTTTGCGGCCGCCGCGTTTGCTCTGGGCACGCTTTTTAGCCATTGCCCAGTTTTTTGAAAACCTCGTGGCTGATGAGAATGTCCAGGGCGCGCCGCACCTGGCTGTCTTTGACCAGTTGCTCGGCGCTGAGCGGGCTCAGCCGGGTTTTGGCCGGTTCGTCGGAGGGCTTGGCATCCGGCTTCTTGGGCTCGGAGGCCTTCGGCTTTTCGGCCGGGGCCTTTTTGTCGCCATCCCCTTCCAGGTGGTTGGCCAGGTCGCGCTCTTTGAACAGGCGCTCTTTTTCGGTGACCTCTTCTTCGATGATCTGGTGCGGCACCACGATGTCCGGCTCCACGCCTTTGGCCTGGATCGAGCGGCCGCTGGGGGTATAGTAGCGGGCGATGGTCAGTTTCAAGGCATAGCCGTCGCGCAGGTTTTCGATGGCCTGCACCGATCCTTTGCCGAAAGAGGTGGTGCCCAGGATCAGGGCGCGATGGTCGTCCTGCAGGGCGCCGGCCACGATCTCCGAGGCGCTGGCGCTACCGCCGTTGATCAGCACCACCATGGGATAGGTGCGCGGCGTGCCGCTCTTGGTGGCCGAATAGACCCGGGTATGGCGCTCCAGGCGACCCTTGCTGGTCATGATGACCCCTTCATCGAGGAAGATGTCGGAGATGCGGATGGCCTGGTCGAGCACACCGCCGGGATTGTCGCGCAGATCGAGAATCAAGCCTTTGAGCGGCTTTTCCGATTTTTCCATTTTTTGCAGGGCCGCTTCCAGATCGTCGGCCGTGTTCTCCCGGAAGTGGGTCACCCACACATATCCGTAGCCCGGCTGGATCACGGTGGCCTTGACGCTTTGAATGGGAATCACATCGCGGATCAGTTTGAAGTCCAGCGGCTTGGGCTCTGCTTCGCGGATCACCGTGATGGTCACCTCGGTGCCTTTGGGACCGCGCATGCGCTTGACGGCATCGGTGAGGTTATCCACGGACGTTCCGTCCACCTTGACGATTTTGTCGCCGGCCTTGATGCCGGCGTTATAGGCCGGGGTGCCGTCGATGGGCGCGATCACCGTGACCAGGTTGTCGCGCATGGTCACATGAATGCCGATGCCCGTGAACTCTCCCTGGGTGTCGATCTGCAACTCCTTGAGGGCTTCCGGGGTGAGCAGGGACGAGTGCGGGTCCAGGCTGCCGACCATGCCCTGGATGGCGTCCTCGATGAGTTTTTTGGAATCCACCTCATCCACATAGTTCTTCTGAACCATGTCGATGACATCGGAGAAGATCTTCAGGCCCTCGTAGGTCTGCTCCTTGTCGGCGGACAGGTTGCGGTAGGCACCGGGAACGAACAGTGCCGCGGCCAGGACGATGACGCCGGCCAATACCCAGCGGGAACCATTTCTTGAGCCAAACATGTAGGAATCTCCTTGGTATTTATCCTTTACGCATCCATTGCTGTGGATCGATGGGTTTGCCGTGATGGCGGACCTCGAAGTGCAGCGCCGGACCGGCGAGCGAGCCGGAATCGCCCACGGTGGCGATCACTTCTCCTTTTTCGACACGATCGCCCTTGACCTTGAAGAGTTCTTCCAGATGGGCGTACACCGTGTAGTAATGGTTGCCGTGATCGACAATCAGCATGTTGCCGAAACCCTTGAACCAGTTGGCAAAGATGGCGTGACCTTCGGCTACGGCGCGGATCGGCTCGCCGCGCTCGGCCTGGATGTTGATGCCGCTTTGGAAGTTGACCAGATTGCTTTTCTGATCGGTATACGGTCCAAAAGTCGAAATGATCTTACCCCTTACGGGCCAATCGAGCAACCCTTTGTGTGATTCGAAGGCCGATTGCTTGCCGCTGGAGACGATCGGTTGCGGCCGCGCGGTCGCTTCGGGCGCTGCCGGTTTTGCGGGTGCCTGGACCGGGGGCGCGGGCACAGCCAACGCGGCGATGGTTTTATCCAGCTCCTCCGATGCCTGGCGCAAGGCCAGCAGCGAGGCGCGCTCCAGCTCCTTTTCCGTGCGGATTTTCTTCAGCAATCGGCCGCGCCGCTCCTGCTCGGCGGCCAGGGCCGCGATGCGCTGGTTCAGGGCCAGCTCCGAGGCCTGCTTTTCCGCCTGCCCGGCGTTGAGCTGTTCCAGCAGGGCCTGCTGGGCGGCCTGATCGGTGCGCAGTTTGGCCAGCAGCGCCTCGTCTTGGGATAAAATACGCTCCAGGGCCGACTTGCGCTGGACGAACTCGAAAAAGGAGTTGGCGCTGGCCAGCAACTGAATTCGGCCCATCCAATTGAGTTTGTAAACCGCAATCAGGCGTTGGGCCGCGTAGGCTTCGCCGGCCTTGATCTCCTTTTCCAGGAGCGCATATTGCCCTTGAATCGCATTCACTTTTTGCTGCAAGGCCTCCATTTCGGTCCGGGCCTGGCGAACTTCCCGGCGGGCGCTCTCCAAGGCCTCGTCGGCGGCTTGCACTTCGTCGAGCACGCCCTGCTCCTTGCGCGTCATGCTCTCCAATTGGCTCTGGGAGGCCTTGAGCTGCTCTTCGATCTTTTCGGCCTGGCGGTGCAAATTCTTTAATTGGCCTTTGGCCGGGGCCGCCTGGTCGGCGGCAGCCGGGGCCTTGCGGCGATCCACGAAGCGGGGGTCATCCAGGATGTATCCCTGCCGGCCCTTGAATTCGATCTTGAGCCACTCCCGGTTGCGGGAGAGCACGCTTACCCGGCTCTTTTCGGCCAGTTTGAAGACCACCGCGTGCGCGGGTCCCGGCCCCGAGCGCACATTGAGATCCTGCACCAGGATGGTCGCCGTTTCGGCGGCCCAGGCCGGAGCGACCAGCAGAAGCAGCAGCATCAGGGACTGTCCGAACGCGGGCAGGGCCCGGCAGCGGAAGCCGGCCGAGGCGGCCGTGAGTGTGCGGAGGATTCGATGCGTCATTTCATAAACTGCTTGAGTGAAACCCAACATCCCAGCCAACCGATGAGCGTGCCGCCCAGGATTGCCGCGGCGCTGGCGCTGATGGAAAAGAAGCGCAACTGGATCATGCCGCCGGCCAGACCGGGGGCGAAATGCAACGCTAAAGCCGAATAGCCGGCGTAGAGCAGGCCCAGGCCGATGACGGTCCCCGCCCCACCCTGGATCATGCCCTCCAGGTAGAAGGGAATCTTGATGAAGCGGTCGGTGGCGCCCACCAGGCGCATGATTTCGATTTCATCGCGCCGGGAGTAGAGCACCAGACGGATCGTGTTGGCCACGATGAACAGGGTGGCCATGAAAAACAGCGCGCCGATGGCATAGCCGGCCAGGCTGAACAGGTTGATGATGTGGGTGAAGCGCTGGATCCACTGCTGGCCGTACTCCACCTCGGCCACGCCGGGCAGGGCCTGAACCCGTTCGGCCAGAAAGCGCAGCTCTTCGCTGTTGCGCGCCGACGGCTGCAAGGTGATCTCGAACGAGTCGGGCAGCGGGTTCTCCTTGAGGTTTTCCAGCAAGGCCGAATGGTGCTGCATCTGCTCCTTGAGCCGCGTCAGGGCCTCATCCTTGGAGATGTAGACGGCTTCCTGGACCCCGGCGATGCCCTGGAGCCGGAACTTGGTGTCCAGGCGCTCGGCTTCCGAGGTGTTGGCTTTGAGATAGACCATCATGCGCATGCCCTTTTGCCACAGATTGAGCATGTCGCCGGCGTTGACGAAGAACAGGGCGAAGGCCGCGGCGATCAGAATCGAGAGCGCGATGGTGACCACCGTGATGGCCGTCAGGAAACGGTTTTCCAGGATGTCTTTGATGGCGCGTCGGTAAAACCTTTGCATCGTCGTTCCTAAACGGTCTCCGTGGACCAGAGTTGGCCGTCGCGCAGTTGAATGATCCGGGCATGGCCGCGTTCGAGCAGTTCCTTGTCGTGGGTGGCGATGATGATGGTGGCGCCCCGGGAGTGGAAGGTGTCCAGGAAACTCATGATCACGTCGGCCGACTCTTCGTCCAGGCTGCCGGTGGGTTCATCGGCCAGGATGATCTTGGGATCGCCGGCCGCGGCCCGGGCCACGGCCACGCGCTGCTGCTCGCCGCCCGAAAGGCTCTGGGGGTAGGCATCGATGCGATCTTCCATGCCCACCATGCGCAGCACGCTCTTGACCTTCTTGGCGATCAAGGACGGTTTGCGGCCGGCGACTTCCAGCACCAGGGCCACGTTTTCGAACACCGTCTTGGTGGGGATCAGTTTGTAGTCCTGGAAGATGATGCCGAACTTGCGCCGCAGGTGGGGGATGCGGTTGCGGGCGATGCGCGACAGGTTCAGGCCGTCCACCAGCACCTGGCCTTCGGAAACCTCCTCGCCCAGGTAGAGCAGCCGCAGCAAGGTGGTTTTGCCGGCCCCGCTGCGTCCGGTCACGAAAAGATACTCGTTTTTATAAATATCCAGGGAGAGATCTTTGAGGGCGAACTTGGCCCCATAGCGCTTGTGCACGTGAAACATGCGAATGATGGCGTCGGCGTTCTCTTCGGTCATCGGGCATCCCACTTATCTTTTGACCGTCCCGGCCATTCCTGCTATGAACGGCGACGAGTTCAAGGAGTGCCGTGACCCGGTTTTCCTTGCTCCGCCTCCACTGGAACCCAACCCACGGCTTCTTCCAACAGTGGAGGCTTTATTATCCCATAAGTGCCCTGCAATCAAGCAGTTCATGAATCTTCCGAGGAGCGGGACATGCATCAGGACATGCATCAGGAATTGATCGCCCTGTTGTGCCAGAAGTCATTCAAGTACACGGCCGAGCCGACCTTCAAGCTGGTCTCCGGCCGCATGAGCCATTATTACGTCAACTGCAAACCCACGGTGCTCAGCCCCCGGGGCATGTATCTGGTGGGCCACCTGATGTTTGAGGCCATCGCCGACTTGCGGCCCCAGGGTGTAGGCGGCCTGACCTTCGGCGCCGATCCCATTGCCATGGCCACCGCCTTTGCCTCGGAACTCAAAGGCCAGCCCATATCGGCCTTCTCCATCCGCAAGGCCAAAAAGGACCACGGCATCGCGCGCTGGATCGAAGGCGATCTGCCGGCCGGCAGCCGGGTGGTCGTCATCGATGACGTGGCCACCACCGGCGGCTCGACCATCCAGGCCATCGAACGCGCCCGGGAAGAGGGGCTGGTCGTGGAACGGGCCGTGGTGCTGGTGGACCGCCAGGAGGGCGGGCTGGAAAATATCCGGCAGCATGTGCCCGATGTGCGGGCCATCGTGACCCGGGAAGCGTTGATGCAGCATTTGCAGTTGAAAGCTTAAAACGAGGCCCTCTTTCGTGGATGGACGTGAAAAGGCCCGTATCATCCCGTTCTTGTTCGCCGCCTTCTGCATCCTGGTGTGGGGCCTCTCCTTTGCGGTGACCCGGGGGGCGGTGCGCCAGATCCCGCCCCTGACCCTGGCCTGTTTGCGCTTTTTCCTGGCCGGCGTGCTGCTCTGGCTGGTGACCCGCAAGCAGGCAGTGCCGTTGCGTCCCGGTGACGGCAAGTGGATCGGCGCCTTGACCCTCAGCGGCGTGACGCTCTACTTCGCGTTCGAAAACATCGGCCTGAAACTGACCACCGCTTCCCACGGCTCGCTGATCATTGCCACCATTCCGCTGGGCACCGAACTGGTGCTGGCCTGGCGTCGGCGGCGCTGGCCGCGGGCCACCACCTGGCTGGGGTCCCTGGCGGCGTTGGCGGGGGTCGGGTTTTTGGTGGGCCGCGATCGCGGCATGGCTTCGGCTGCGGGGGATCTGTTGATGTTCGGCGCCGTGGGTTGCTGGATCGTCTATACCTTTTTGATCCAGCATGTGGCAGGCCGCTATCCCAATCTGCTGCTCACTGCCTGGATCATGCTGGCCGGCGCCGTTTCGCTGCTGCCGGCGGCCGGCGTGGAGCTGTTGTTCTACCCGTGGCCGCGTCCGGATGCGGCCGCCTGGGGCCAGGTGTGCTTTCTGGGGATCGTCTGCTCGGCCCTGGGGTACGATTTCTGGAACCGGGCGGTTCCGGTTTTAGGGCCCGGCACCATCAACACCCTGATCTATTTCATTCCCCTGGTGGGGGTGGCCGGCGGGGTGGTTTTTCTGGACGAGCCGCTGACGCTCAATCTGTTCGTCGGCGGGGCCTTGATTTGCTGCGGGGTACTTTTGGCGCGCCGGGGCTGAAGGGCTGCTTTGATTCCCATGCAAAATGAGCTAAAGAAGATCCCGGCATCTGGCGAAGTAAAGCCTTGCAAGGAGTTTGTTATCATGCTGCCAAGGGTTCGAACCATTCTCTTGATCGGCTTATGGCTATGGACGGCAGGCACGATCGGGACGATCGATTCGGCCGCTGCCGAAGATATGCCGCGCTTTATTCACAGCGGCGACGGCCGCTTGCGCCTGACCAGCCCCAAAAGCGGTGCCTCGTTTTCCGGTGTCTACCGCACCGGGGCCGGCCAATACGACCCGGCGGCCCTGGTGTCGATCCGCAAGATTTTCAATGCCCCCAACGACGATCCGCTGGCCGAGCTCTCCCTGCGCCTGATCGAATTCATCGACTTTCTGGAAGATCACCTGCGGCTGGGCGCGCGTGTCGAAATCCACTCCGGCTTTCGCAGCCCGGCCTACAATGCCCGCCTGCGCGAAAAAGGCGCCCTGGCGGCCACGGCCAGCCTGCACCAATACGGCATGGCCGCGGACATCAAGATCCAGGGGGTGGATTCGGCCCGCGTGTGGCGCTACGTGCGCAAGCTGGGCTTCGGCGGCGCCGGTTACTACCATTCGGACATGGTGCATGTGGATGTGGGGCCGGCCCGCTCCTGGGATGAAACCAACTCCGGCGTCGGCACCGATATCTCCACGGACAACAAGCTCATCGGCCTCGTCACCGATTTCGATGCCTATTCGGCCGGCGAGCAGATGGTCTTGCGCTTTATCCGCATGACCGCCTTTCCCATCGGCGTATCTCCCGAGTTCACGCTGGAGAGCGCCGGCGCGGACGGCCGCTTCGAGACCATGACCACCTTCACGCCGGCCTTTCCGCTGAAGGCCGAGGGCGCCTGTCCCGCTTTGGAGGACATCGGCGCGATGATGAACATCCGCTACAAACTGCCCGCGGCGCTGCCGCCGGGCCGCTATGTGATCCGGGCATCCTTCTGCGACAAAACCTGGGAGGCCATGCCCGCCCAGATCGTCACGCCGGTCTTTCAGTTGGTGGGGCCCAGCCGCTCCAAGCTGGAAGGCTGAAAGCGCTTTACGATCCAGGGTTCCAGGCCGCGCAGGGTGATGGCCAGGATAATGACCGCGCCGCCGATGATGGCCATCGGCCCGGGCCGTTCGCCCAACAGCAGCAACACCCAGACCGGATTTAGAATCGGTTCGATGGTGGGAATCAACATGGATTCCAGGGCGGTCACGTGGCGGATGGCCAGGCTGAAGAGCGCGTAGGCCGTGCCCACCTGGAACAGCCCCAGCAGCACCAGCCCCAACCAGCCTTTGGCCGACGGGGCCGGCCCGAACATGAAGGGCAGGGCCACGGCCGCAGCCAGCAGGTTGCCAAGGATCACGGAATGAATGGGATCGGCATCCTTTTGCTTGCGTAGAAAGAGCGCCATCCAGGCAAAGCCGGCGCCGGAAATCAAGGCCACGATGTTGCCCCAGAAGCCCGCCAGGGTCAAATCATCCAGAAAAAAGAGCAGCATGCCCAGCAGCACGGTCACCAGGGTGATCCAATCCACCCGGCGCGGCCGTTCGCCCAGAAACCAGTAGCCGAAGAGCGCCACATGGGCCGGCGCCGTGTATTGCAGCAAAATGGCGTTGGCCGCGCTGGTGAGCTTGTTGGCGGCCACGAAACAGGTCACGCAGACCGCGTAGGCCACGGCCCCGCCGACCAGGTAGCGGTTGAAGCGAAAGCCCCGGGGCCGGAAGACGAGCAGCAGAAAGAGCGCGCCGATGAGGCTGCGCATGCCGGAGATGGCCAGGGGCGGCCACTGCACCCACTTGATCAGCAAGCCGCCGGTGCTCCAGATCAGGGCCGCGACCAACAGCAGCAGTATCGCACGCGAGCGTTGCATCGTCCTCCGGCGGATTCGGGACCGCCTGCCGGTTTACAAACTTAAAAAGGTGGGGTGCCGGATGTCGTTCAACAGGCCCTCGGCGATGCGCGCGAGCACTTTGGGTTTTTCCGCCGGGAACTGGTAGCCTTCATAGTCGTGGGTGAAGAGCAGGTCGCCGCGCCGGTCGGTCCAGTAGTTGGCGGCATGGTCGAAACAGACACGGGAGGTGACTTCCAGGGCTTCGATCATCTGTTGCAGTTCCAGCAACTGCTCCCTGGGCGTCAGCGTCTGCAATCGGCCTTCGGCCACCGCGGCTTCCAATGAGGTGCCCGGCAGGGGGTTGAACGGCCGGGAGCGGATATAATTGGGATTGATGGCGTTGAGCGTTTGGGCCGTGTGCAGGGCATGGGCTTGTGAAAATTGCTTGCCGCCCAGACCGGGCATCCAATACTCCGAGAGCTGAAAGCCGGCGGCCATGGCCTTGCGTCCGCCCTCGATGTGTCCTTGGGCCGTCACCCCTTTTTTCATGCGCCGGAGCAGTTCGTCGTCCCCGGTCTCCAGGCCCACATGCAGCCGGTCCAGGCCGGCCTCGCGGATGGCCAGCAACTCTTCGGGCTTGCGCTGGGCCAGGGTCTTGGAACGTCCGTAGGAGGTGACCCGGCTGAGCGACGGAAAGGTTCGGCGCAGATGGCGCAGGGCCTCGATCAATTGATCCGGCGGCATGATCAGGCTGTTGGCATCTTGGATAAAGGCCGTTTTACCCCCCGAGATCAGCCAGTGGTACACCATGGCGAAGCCCTGGTGATAATTGAGTTCCGGATGGCGACCGAGCAGGGCCACGGCCCCCTCGTGGCTCACGCCGCCGTTCCGGCCCCGACCGCTTTGCCCGGAGAGCGCCCGCAAATCCTGGCACATGGCCGCCATGGCATCGATATCCTGCTTGATCTCTTCGAGGCCGCGCAGCTCGAACTTTTCGGTTTTATACATGGCGCAAAACTCGCACCGGTTCCAGGGGCAGTTGCGGGTGAAGCGCACCAGCAGCGAGAAGCTGCCGCCTTCGCTGGGGGGCCGGAATACGCCGGTTTCGAAATCGTATTTTTGAATGGCTGCGGATGGCATGTCGAACTCCTATGGCTATCGCATGGCGATCATGATCAGGTTTAGAGGCTCTATGGTAAATCACGCGGGGATGCAAATCAATTGGGCTGAGAACGGCAAAATGAACGCACGGCGCGATCGGGTGATGCTCCGTGTCACCGGCCACCCATTTAAATGCCGCTAAGGCCGCGCTCCGGGCGGCCTGGAAACTCGCTGCGCTCAAACAGTCCAGGCCGCTTTTCCTCCGCTGCGTCCAAGCGGCATTAAAATGGATGGCCAATGGTGCCCCGGAGCATCACCCGATCGCGCCGTGAAGGTGCTCCGAGCGTCTCATGTTTCCGGAATGGCCGGCAGATAGATAGCGATAGTGGTGCCGCTGCCCGGGAAGCTCTCCACATCGATGAATCCGTTGTGGTTGGCGATGATGCCGTAAGCGCTGGAGAGCCCCAGCCCGCGGTGGTTGAAGATGCCTTTGGTGGTGAAGAACGGCTCG
>JAKAFO010000354.1 GCA_021819735.1 Deltaproteobacteria bacterium | reverse complement strand
ACCGGCTACCCCCGAGGATGAAGTACCTGATGACTGCTTGTGTACCTCATCTGGAGGTATTTGTCCAGATTTGTTTGTAGCTACTTAATAATGTTTTAGATACCGGTCAGAATAAAATCACCCTGGGACGGCGCGGGCGCGCTCCGAGGGTCCCATCGCAGCAAGGGCTTGACCGGGCGCACGAGCACGATGGCGGTGCCGGATCAATCTGTCCCGATGAGGACGTTTACGAAGCAACTGCCGCCGCTGTCGGGGGGATCGAAAGGCGCGGGCGTGAAGGGCTCCTCGTCCGACAGCTCGTACACCGCCGCGCCGGCGAGTCCTTCGGCCACGAAGGCGTAAGGTCCCACCGAGACGACCTTGAGCGCCTGACCGCTGGTGCCCGTGGACCAGGCGGCCACCGGTGCAGGGGCGGCCGGGGAGGAAATATCGAGGGTCACCAGCCCGTTGGCGCCGTCGGCCACCCGCGCGTAATCGCCCGACAGGCTGACACCCGTGGCGGTGCCGGCGGTATCGTAGCTGCCCGCGATGGCCGGTGCGCTGGGCTGGGAAACGCGGATGATCTGAAGGCCGTCGGAGCCATCGGCCACATAGGCATAGTCGCCGGAAACGACCAGGTCGTAGGCCGTGCCGCCGGTGTCGATGAACCCCACGCGGGTGGGGTTGTGCCTGTCGGCGACAGCGATGATTTGCAGGCCATTGGCGCCATCGGCCACGTAGGCCGTGTCGCCCGAGACGAATACGCCGTAAGCGGTGCCGTCGGTGTCGTAGGCGCCGGCGGCCTGGGGTTGGCCTTTGTCCGTGATGTCGATGATCCGCAGCCCATCCGCGCCGTCGGCCACATAGGCGTAATCGCCGGCGACAAAGACATCCCGGGCCGTATCCGGGGTATCCAGCGCGCCGACGATGGCCGGAGCGGTCTTGTCGGTCACGTCGACGATCTGCAGGCCGCTGGTCCCGTCGGCCACATAAGCATAATCGCCGGTGACATGGACGGCGTTGGCCTGGCCCGGCGTGGCAACGAACCCCTGAAACACGAAATTGCCCAGATTGAAGGCATACAGGATGCGCAGCCCCTCGGTCGCTTCCCCTGCGCCGGCGGTGTTGTCTACGATGTACAAATAGAAATCGTTATCCACAAAAAGATCCATGGCATCGGCCGGCGGATCGTATTGCGCGCTGCCGGCCCCGATCTTTTGCACGCCTTGAACGCCGTCGCAAACCAAGAGCGCACCGCCGGCGGCGGTCACGCTGTAAGCGCCGCGGGTGCCGGCCAGGATCTGTACCAGGGTCGGCGCGGCGCTATCGGCCACGTTCACTTCCCGTACGCCGTTGACCGCATCGGCCACGTACGCCGTATCGCCCGACACGAAAAGCCCGAGGAAATTGGAATCCGCGGGGGCCAGGCGGCCCAGGATCTGCGGGTCGGCCGGGTCGGCGATATCGACGATGGCCATTCCGCCGGCGGAAGCGGTCACGTAAGCCTGCTGGCCGGAAACGAATACGTCCCAGGCGCCTGCCAGGGAGGTGATGCTCCGCCAGGCCGGGGCCTGGGGATCGGAGATATCGACAAGGTGCAGCCCGTTGACCTGGTCGGCCACGGCGGCCACCTGGCCGGAGACGAAGATGTTGACCGCATAGACCAGCAGGCCCGCCAGGTTGGTGCTTCCGGCCTCGGAAGGGTTCTGCGGCTGGCTCACGTCGATCACGCAAAAACGGTTGAGCCCGACGGCATACGCGTATGATCCAGACACGAAGACGCTTTCGATGCTTGTGCCATCCGATGGCGTGAAGCCGTTGGGGAGCAATTCCGGCGCGGCCGGCGCGGAGACATCCACAATCTGCAATCCGCCGGCGCCCATGGCCGCGAACACATGGTCGGCCGTGTAGAAGATACCCAGGATTTCCCCTTCCAGGTCGATGCGGCCGACAAAGCCCAGGGTGCTGTCCAGAACGGTGAGCACATTGCCGCGGGCCAGATACACATATCCCCCGGCTGCGTCCACGGCCACGGTACGGGCCGAGTGTAGCGGCCAGCGGTCGCCGGACGCAAGCTCCGGCGCGGCCGGAACGATAGAAGGCCACCATACGGCCAGGAGGACGGCGGCCATCAGGCAGATCGATTTTCGCATGCTGCATCTCCCTTGAAGTACTTCAATCGAAAGGCGTTCCCCCGCGGCGCGTGGCGCTATACGATGGCTTTGCCATCGGGGTACCGGAAAAATTTAGCCGATACGCCGGTAGATGTCCATGGCTAAATGATACAAAAAACTTGTTTGTAACCAGGATCTCGTGTAAAGCTCCAGCCAGCATCATGCCGGATGGCGCCGAGGGGGGTTGGTCGGCCGGATCCGGATCATCGACGTTTGTTTGCCGGGCGAGAATTCTTGTTGCGGAAAGGCTGAATGAGCATGCGCGTGCAGCGCTTTCATTGGCTGGTGCCGTTGCTGGCCGTGACGGCGATACTTGCGGGCGCCTGTTCTCCGCGCAAGCTGATGATCGCCCAGGTCGGCCGCATCATCGATGCCGGTCAGCCGGCCTATGAGCGCGAAACCGATCTGTACCTGCTCTCCCACGCCTTTCCCTCCCACGTCAAACTGCTGGAAGGTCTTAGCGTCAGCGATCCCCAGAACAGCGAACTGCTCGTACTGATCGCCCGGTTGTACGCCGGGTATGCGTTCACCGTCCTGGAAACGGAGGGCGAAGCGTTGCGTTACGAACAGCCGCCGATCGTCGGGCTCGGCCTCACCCGGGAAAGGCTCGAAGAAGAGACGTCGCATTGCTTTCAAGCCGGCGCCGAATTCGCCCTGAACGCCCTGGCCTGTAAATATCCCGACGCCCGCGACCGCCTCGGCCGGGCCGAAAGCGCCGTCGCTTTCTTCGAAATGCTGGGGTCGGAGGATGTGCCGCCCCTTTTCTGGTATGGATTCAACCTGGCCGGTTATGTCCTGCACAACCTTCAGTCGATCGACGCCATGTCCCGGGCCTACCAGGTGGAAAGCGCCATGCGCCGGGTGCTGGCCTTGGAGCCCACCTATTATCATGCCGGCGCGCATCTGGTCTTGCTGGCCTACTATGCGTCCCGCCCGCCCTTGATGGGCGGCCGCCCGGAATCGGCGCGGTTGCATTACGACCAGCATCGGCGCCTGATCCCGCAGCCGATGGGCTTGCGCGAACTTTACTGGGCGCGCTATTATCTCGTTCAGCAGCAGCAACGGCCGGAGTTCACCAGGGTGCTGACCGAGTTGCGCGCCCAAGCGCCGGAAGCATCCCTTTTCCCGTTGTTGGACAGCGTCGCCGTCCGCCGGGCCGCGGTCTATCTAAATGCCGCGGACCGCTTTTTCGACGACTGACCCGAACCGCGAGCGTTGGAGGAGAACCATATGCGAGTGCCATCCGGTATCGCCCGGTGTGTCGGCCTTTTGCTCTTCTGTTTAGGGCTGGGCATGGCCGCCGCGACCGCTTCGTTGGCCAAAACGACCCTCAAGGTGGCCGTGGTCATCCCCGAGGGCAGCGCCTGGGTCAAGGTGCTGGAAGAGATGGTGGCCGAGATCCGCACCCGGACCCAGGGCGAATTGGACTTCGTCATCTATCCCGGCGGCGTCAGCGGCGATGAGGCCGACGTGCTGCGCAAGATGCAGGCCAATCGGCTCCAGGCGGCCGGCCTGTCCGGCGTCGGATTGGGCATTGTTCTTCCGGAAATCCGCGTGCTCGAATCGCCGCTGCTGTGGAGCGGCGACGACGCCGTCGACATGGTTCGCGAGCGGATGTTCGATACCTTTGCCGCCGCGTTCGAGAAGAAAGGATTTACTTTGCTGGGATTTACCGAGGGCGGTTGGGTCTACTTGTTCTCCGCCCGGGACATTTCCCGGCCGGAGCAGTTTCGATCCTGCAAAATGTGGCTCTGGCAGGGCGACCGGACCGCCGAGCTGTTCCTGAATACTTCCGGGGTGCGCACCACGCCGTTGCATGTCGCCGATGTCAACACCGGCCTGGAAACCGGCATGATCGACAGCTTTTATGCGCCGCCGCTGGCCGCCGTCGCCTTTCAATGGTATGTCCGGGTGCGCTACCTGCTGGATCTTCCCATCACCAACGCCACGGCGGCGCTGCTGATGAACAAGAAAAGCATGGAAGCGTTGCCGGCCGATCATCAACAAATTCTGCGAAGCGTGGCGCGTCAGTACTGCCAGAAGCTGGTGGCGCTGACCCGCCGGGACAACCGCGAAGCCATGGCGATTCTCAAGAGCCAGGGCCTTCAGGTGGTGACGCCCACGGCCCAGTTGGCGCAGGATATAGAAGACAGCGCCCGGAAAACCTACGCCCGGAGCATCCCCGATCCTTTTCCCCAGGCGCTTTTCGAGCAGGTCGAGCGCATTGCGATCGAAGCGCGTGGCGCGGCCAAAGAAAAGAGCGGGCGGAACTGAAGGACGCATCGGTTCGACCGGCGCCTCTGAAAAGGCCGGCCGGCCCGACCGGTGAAGAGATCTTGTTGGAGACCGTATGCTGCAACGCCTGCTCGATCTCGACCAGTGGCTGGAAAAAGTGGAGAAGCTTCTGGCCATCGCCTTGTATGCGCTGCTGATCGCCGCCGTGGCCGTCAACGTGGTGGCCCGCAATCTTCTGCATCTGGGGTCCCCCTTTCTGCTGGAGGTCGCCCCGGCGCTGGTGCTGTGGCTGGCCCTGGTGGGCGCGACCCTGGGTCTCAAGCGCGGCCGTCACATTACCATCGGCGCCCTGCTGCGCCTGCTGCCGCCGCGCGGGCGCAACGCCGCCGCCGCCGCGACGAGCCTGGCGGGGCTGCTGGTGGCGGCCGCCCTGTGCTATGCTTCGGTCCTTTTTCTGCAAAACGAACTGATCCTGTTCGGTGCCTTGGGCTTGCGGTCGGCTTGCCTGCCGCTCTTTTTCCTGATGGTCTTTCTGCGCTCCGCCCTGCGATTCTGGACCCGGTGGCGGTCGCTCCCGGATGCTACCTGAATGCTGTCGACGATTCTGGTTTCGGCCATCGTACTGCTGACGCTTTTGAACCTGCCGCTGTTTCTGGGCATCGGTGCCGTGGCCATGACCCTGATGCTGGGCGGCGATCCGGACCCCGCCGTGCTGCAAACCATTCCCATCGAAATGAACCGTCTGGCGACCATGCCCATTCTGGTGGCGCTGCCGCTTTTCACCATGGCCGGCTGCGTGTTGACCGCATCCCGGATGCCCAACCGCCTGCTGGCCTTTCTCGA
>JAKAFO010000048.1 GCA_021819735.1 Deltaproteobacteria bacterium | reverse complement strand
CAAGTCCGCAGCGCAGCACAGAAAATGCGACAGCTCACGCTCAATGTGCGCTCGGTCTTTGATTATCTGGGCATGACCGAAAACTCGCGCGCCAGATCCCTTCGAAGTTAGAACAAATTTACCGTGTAAGGGGCCGGGTGTTCCCCGACCAGGGCCTAATGGGTTGAATTTTTAGGGGTTTACAAAACAGGCAAGTGTAACGGCCGGCCGCGCACGGCACCCTTCCCAGACGACGATGGGCCGCCGATTCAGGGCTTATTTGGAGTTGACATCCTTGGCCTTTGGTGATTAGGTGTCCGATCAATCAAAGATCCAAGCCAAAGGTATTTAAGGAGATCCTCATGAAACAAAAGTACGCCATCATTCGTGATGACGATCAGAAAACCCTGGTCGTGCGCGAATACGCGGAGCTGGACAAGGAAATGATGTCCCTGCTGTGCGAAGAAACCTACGCCCAGGACAAGATCAACGCCGCCATCAAAGAGGGGCCCTTGTCGGTGATCACCGCCATCCGGACCAACAACATGTATCCGCCGACCTTGTTCGCCCAGGCCATTGCCCAGGCCATTACGGGGTTGCTCACCGAAGGCGGCAATCAATCCGCCGAACTCTTCTTCGACGACAAGGATCTCTTCAACCAGGAAATCGTCATGCCGCCCGAAGAGGCCGATGAAGAGGTGGATGAAGAGGTGGATGTGGACGATCTGCTCGATGACGCCATCGACGACGATTTCGAGGACGACAAGGTGCTCAAGGAGCTCAAGTCTTCGATCCAGGTGGCCGACGACGAGACCCCCGACATCGACGACGTGGTGTAAGCCCTCGGCTCAGGCAAGCCGGGGCGGAGCGCAATTGGTTTGGATGAGGATCGGATTGATGATGTAGTTGCCGCCCTGGATGTTTCAATCTAAAGAATGCAAGTGCCCATCCGTTTGGATGGGCACTTTTTTTACGACCCGCCGGCACCGAAGGTCCTGAGTTTGGCGGCCAATTGCCGCGACGATTGCTGGCCGGGGATCTTTTCCACGATGCGACCCTGCCGCACCACCAGGAGGGTCGGGACGCCCACGATCTGGTATTTGTCCGCCAAGGGTTGGCCGACATAATAAATCGGAAACGGCAATTCCAATCGGTTGACCATGAGCTGGACCGCCTGGACATCGCCCTTGTCCATGCTCACGGCGATGATCTGGGCATTTTCCGGCTTGGCCTTGCGATACAGCTTGGCCAGGTGGGGCAGCTCCTCCCGGCAAGGCGGGCACCAGGAGGCAAAGACGGCCACCAGTCCATTGAACTCCTTGGCGCTGATCAGATTGTGAAACTGTTCCGCGTCCAGGGAACGGACCGGATTGGTGGTGGGCGGCGGCGGACCGCAAGCGATCAAGGCCATGATTGCCAGGGCTGCCAGGGAGCGCTGAATGTCGGGCCAGAGGTGTTTCACCAAACCCATCCTTTTGGTTGGGGTACTGGGCTATCGCCGCCGGAGCAGTTGGGGGTGCGCGGCATCATCGTCCGCATGATAAGCTTCGGGCTGCTATTGGCAAGCCCAAAAATGCCCGCCGCGCCTTGCGTCCTTCCGGGTTTGATGCTAACAACACCCCCATGTGCCTTGCCATCCCTTCCCAAATCGTGCAGATCGACGGCAATGACGCCACCATCGACGTGGCCGGCGTCCGGCGCCGGACCAGCCTGATGCTCCTGGAGGATGCTCAGGTGGGCGATTATGTAATCGTACATGCCGGCTTTGCCATCCAGAAGCTGGATGCCCAGGCCGCGCTGGAAACCCTGGCGCTGTTGCGCGAGGCCGCCGCGGCGGCCGACAAAGACGTTCCGTCCTAACTTCGTGAGTCATGGATCATCGCCAACCGTCCGCCCATAGGCCCGTCGTGGCCAAGGAAATTCACATCCGCGGCGTCGTCCAGGGGGTCGGGTTCCGGCCCTATGTGCACCGCCTGGCCCATAGCCATGGCGTGCGCGGTGAAGTGATCAACACCAGTGCCGGCGTCACCCTGCGGGTGGAGGCGCCGGCCCCGGCCCTGGACGCCTTTCTGGCCGCCCTGCCCCGGGAGAAACCGCCCCTGGCCCACATCGTGGCCGTGGAGATCCTGGTGCGCCCGGTCGGCGGCTATGCCGATTTCAGCATCCGCCAAAGCCGGGCCGATGCGGCGCGTACGGCCTTGATTTCGCCGGACGTGGCCGTTTGCGACGACTGCCGCCGGGAACTGTTTGACCCCCAGGACCGGCGCTTCGGCTATGCTTTCATCAACTGCACCAACTGCGGGCCGCGCTACACGATCATCGACGATGTCCCCTACGACCGGCCCAACACCGCCATGCGCGGCTTTACCATGTGCCATCGCTGCCAGGCCGAATACGACGACCCGGCCGACCGGCGCTACCATGCCCAGCCCAATGCCTGCGCCGACTGCGGCCCCAGGGTGTCGTTAATGGATGCGGCCCGGCAGCCCCTGCCCGGCGATCCCATCGTCGAGGCCGCGCGCCTGCTCACAGAGGGCCGCATCGTGGCCATTAAGGGCTTAGGCGGCTTTCACCTGGCGGCCGACGCCCTCAACGACGCGGCTGTGGAACGGCTGCGGGCGCGCAAGCACCGCGAAGAAAAACCCCTGGCGGTCATGGCCCCCGACCTGGCCGCCATCACCGGATTCGCCCATTTGAACGCGGCCGAAGAAGCGCTCTTGGGTTCCATCCAGCGGCCCATCGTGCTTTTGCCCAAGCGCTTACCCGAGCGCCTGGCCTTTTCCGTGGCCCCCCGCAACCACTACTACGGCGTGATGCTGCCCTATACGCCCCTGCACCACCTGCTCATGACCCAGGGCTTCACGGCCCTGGTGATGACCAGCGGCAACCGCAGCGAAGAGCCCATCGCCATCGGCAACGATGAGGCGTTCGAGCGCCTGGGGCAAATCGCCGATGGCTTCCTGGTCCACGACCGGCCCATCCGCCTGCGCGCCGACGACAGCATCGCCCGCCGGGCCGACGGCCAGACCCGCCTGCTGCGCCGCTCGCGGGGTTTCGTACCCCTGCCGATCTTTCTAAAGGAAGAACTGCCCATGACCCTGGCCTGCGGCGGCGAGCTGAAGAATACCCTTTGCCTGACCCGGGGTAACCAGGCCTTTGTCAGCCAGCACATCGGCGACCTGGAGAACCTGGCCGGTGAAGCATTCTTCGGCCAGACCGTCGCCCATCTCGAGCGCATCCTGGACATCGCGCCCCAGGCCGTGGCCTGCGACCTGCACCCCGATTATCTCAGCACCCGCTGGGCCCTGGCCCAAACCGGGCTGCCCGTGATCCAGGTGCAGCACCATCATGCCCATGTGGCGGCCTGCATGGCCGAGCACCAGTTGACCGGCCGGGTCCTGGGCCTGGCCTTCGACGGCACGGGCTATGGCGCCGACGGTACGGTCTGGGGCGGCGAAGTGCTGGCCGCCGATGAGGTCGGCTTCGAGCGTCTGGCCCACCTGGCCTGCGTGCCCATGCCCGGCGGCGCGGCGGCCATCAAGGAGCCCTGGCGCATGGCATTGGCCTGGCTAAACCAGGTTTACGGCGAGCAGGTATGGGACCTGGGCTTGCCGATCATCCGACAAACCCCCCGGGACAAGGGGGAGATTGTGCTGCAAATGCTCCGGCGCCGGGTCAATGCGCCCTTGACCTCCAGCCTGGGCCGGTTCTTCGATGCCGCGGCCGCCATCATCGGCCTGCGCCGGACCGTGGCCTTCGAAGGCCAGGCCGCCATGGAGCTGGAGATGATCGCCGACGGCCGGGCCCAGGGCGGCTATCCCTTTGCATGGCATCCGGGCGCCATCAAACAGGTGGATGGCGGCGCCATCGTCCGTTGCCTGGTGGAAGACATTCTGCGCGGCACGCCGGCTTTCATCGTCAGCCGGCGCTTCCACGACACCCTCATCGACGGCTGGGCCGCGCTGTGCGAAGCGCTGCGCGACGAAACCGGCCTTGGGCGTGTGGTGCTCAGCGGCGGCTGCTTCCAGAACACATTGCTGCTGGAAGGCCTCGGCGCCGGTCTGCTCGCCCGGGGTTTCGAGGTTTACAGCCACCAGAGCGTGCCCACCAACGACGGCGGGATTTCGCTGGGGCAGGCATTGGTGGCGGGAAGTAGAAAGCAGAAAGCATAGGCCTTATATGAACGATAGCGGCAAACTCTTCTCCGAAGACTTTCGCGACCCGATCCTGGCCCAGAGCCTGTTGCGCGGCATCGCGCGCCGGGCCACGCGGCCCATGCGCCTGATGGAAGTCTGCGGCACCCATACCATGGCCATCTTCCGCCACGGCATCCGCGCCCTGCTGCCGCCGACCATCACCCTGCTCTCCGGGCCGGGCTGCCCGGTGTGCGTCACCGATGCCCAGGAGATCGACGCCTTCATCGCCCTGTCCCAGCATGACGAGGTCATCGTGGCCACCTTCGGTGACCTGATCCGCGTGCCGGGCAGTTATACTTCCCTGCAAAAAGAGTCGGCCGAGGGCGCCGATGTGCGCGTGGTCTACTCGGCCATGGATGCCGTAGCGCTCGCCCAGGCGCATCCGGACAAGACCGTGGTCTTTCTGGGCGTGGGTTTTGAAACCACGGCGCCCACCATCGCCGCGGCCATCCTCTCGGCTCAGGCCCTGGGGCTTGCGAACTTCTGCGTCTATGCGGCCCACAAAACCGTGCCGCCGGCCCTTTCGGCCCTCATGGGCCACCCGGCCGTGGCCATCGACGGCTTTCTGCTGCCCGGCCATGTGTCGGTAATTATCGGCATGAACGCCTATCGCGACTTTTTCCAGGCCCATCCCACCCCGTGCGTGGTGGCCGGTTTCGAGCCCCTGGACCTGCTGCAAGCCATCGATGCCCTGGTGGCCCAGATCGCCGACGGCGCTCCGGCCCTGGAAAATGGTTACCCCCGGGCCGTGACCGACCGCGGCAATCCCAAGGCCCGGGCCGTCATGGACCAGGTGTTCACGCCCTGCGACGCCCGCTGGCGCGGCCTGGGGCCCATCGCCGGCAGTGGCTTGGCCATCCGGCCGGCGCTGGCGCGCTTCGACGCCGCGCGGCGCTTCAAGCTCGCCGTGGTGGAGATGCCGCCGCCCAAGGGGTGCTCCTGCGGCGAGATTCTGATCGGCCTGAAAACACCGCCGCAATGTCCCCTGTTCCGCAAACGCTGCACCCCCATGGACCCGGTGGGGCCCTGCATGGTCTCCAGCGAGGGCACCTGCGCGGCCTATTACCGCTACCATGATGAGCCATAGAGGTGGTTTCAAGACCGTGAACCTAATGGAAGGTATGAAGGCCGCTGCCAGTGGAACTGGTTGACGTTTTCCGCCTTTCCCTGTAATCGCGGTAAACAAAGACTTTTTAACATCTGAACCGTTGTGGAGGAGCGCAGATGGCGTCCTGGCATCGCGTCGGCACCTACGAGTCCGCGGCCCTCAAAGAGGCCAAGGCCGAAAGTGCCCGTAAAAAGCTTCAAAAGAAAAATCCCAACATCCGTCCGGTGATTCTCCAGGGCCGGGGCATCGCCCATCGCTGGTGGGGCAAGGCCTGGTGCCATAACCTGGAGCGCTATGCCGAATTCGCCCGGCATGTCGACCAGGGCCGCCAATACGTGCGTTACGGCACCGTGCTGGACCTGCAGATCGCCCCGGGCCAGATCACGGCCCTGGTGCAAGGCTCCCGGGAAAAGCCCTATAAGGTCCAGATCCACATCGACCGCATCGCCCTTGGCGATTGGCGCCCGCTCTGCCAGGCCAGCGAAGGCCGCATCGATTCGCTGCAAGCCTTGTTGGACGGCGATTTTCCCAAGGCCGTGGCGGAACGCTTCACGCGTCAAGGGCAAGGGCTGTTACCCTTGCCCGAAGAGATTCATTTCGAATGCACCTGCCCCGAGGGCGACGGCTTGTGCAAGCATGTGATGGCCGTGCTCTATGGCGTGGGCGCCCGGCTGGACGAGGCGCCGGAACAGCTTTTCCTCCTGCGTCAGGTCAACGCGCAGGAGTTGATCCGGCCCGCCGCGACCGAGGATCTCGACCCGCTCGATGCGCCCGCGCAAGCGCCGGCGCCCGCCAAAACCGCGGGCGCCCGGCAGCGACGGTTCGCCAAAACCGCCGGCCCGCCGCCGGCCGGGGATAAGCGCAAAATGAACGCGCCCGCTGCTGCCAACGGCCGGCGGCGCCGGATTGTGGTCAACCCCGCGCCCCAGGCCGCTGTTCCGGCCCAACCCGTCAACGCCGAAAAGAGCCGCGCGGCCGTCAAGGAAAAGGGCGCATCGTCCGCCGCGGCCGAAAAGATCCTGGAACTCATCCGGCAATCGGCCCATGGGATCGACGCCGACACCCTCCAGCGCCGCACCGGCCTGGCCGTGACCGTGATCCGCACCGCCGTTTACGCGGCCCTGCGCAAAGGCCTGATCCGGCGGGTGGGCTGGGGGCTGTATAAGGGGGTGTGACGACGCCCCTCCAAGGACGTGGCCCGCGGACGTTCACCAGAATCAGAGACCTGACATGCAAAGCGACAAAATCCTTCTCGATCACGGCAGCGGCGGCAAGCTGGCCCATCAGTTGACCACCGAACTGCTGCTGCCGCTGTTCGACAATCCGCTGCTGGCGCCCTTGCACGATGGCGCGGTCTTCGAGGTGGCCGCAGGGCGCCTGGCCTTTTCCACCGACACGTTCGTGGTGGACCCGATCTTCTTTCCGGGCGGCGACATCGGCGACCTGGCGGTCAACGGCACGGTCAATGACCTGGCCATGTGCGGCGCCGTGCCGCGCTATTTGAGCATGGGGCTGATCCTGGAAGAGGGGCTGCCCCTGTCCGATCTGAAGCGCATCCTGGTCAGCATCCGGGCCGCACTGGACAAGGCCGGGGTGCAATTGATCACCGGCGACACCAAGGTGGTGCCCCGGGGCGCGGCCGACAAAATCTTCATCAACACCGCCGGGATCGGCGTGGTGCCGGCCGGCGTGGTCATCGGCGGCGACGGCGCCCGGCCCGGCGACTGCATCCTGCTCTCCGGAACCATGGCCGACCACGGCATCGCCGTGCTGACCCAGCGCGAGGGGCTGCGCTTCGAATCGGATGTGGTCAGCGACACCGCGCCGCTGGGCGCCATGGTGCAGGCCATTCTGGCCGCAGCCCCCGGGGTGCGCGTGCTGCGCGATCCCACCCGGGGCGGCGTGGGCACGGTGCTCAACGAGATCGCCCTGCAATCCAAGGTGGGCATGGTCATCGAAGAGGACCGGCTGCCCGTGCGACCGGCCGTGGCCGGCATCTGCGACCTGCTGGGCTTCGATCCGCTCTACCTGGCCAACGAGGGCAAGCTGCTTTGCTGCGCGCCGCCGGACCAGGCCGACGCGGCCCTGGCCGCCATGCGCCGGGACCCCAGCGGCCGCGACGCCGTCCGTATCGGCCAGGTCACGGCCGAACACCCCGGCCGCGCGGTGATGCGCACGCGCATCGGCGGCCAGCGCATCGTGGATATGCTCAGCGGCGAACAGCTACCGAGAATCTGTTAACGGATATGGTTGCCATGTAGGGGCGAACCCCTGTGTTCGCCCTTTCCTTTTTGTTCGCACAATCGTGGTTGGGCGCGATCACAAACAAGGGCGAGCACGGGGGTTCACCGGAAGGGCGAACACGGGGGTTCGCCCCTACGGTCGGCGCCCAACAGGAATTTGCAATGAGAATGAAACAGGGTGCCCTAATAGCGGCATCGTTCTGGATATTTCTGATCCTTTCGGTCGCCTGCGGCGGGCCGTCCGAGCACCGTATCGAAGGCAAGACCATGGGCACCACCTACCATATCAAGGTCGTGGCCGGCCGCACCTTCGATCCGGCGGCGGTGCAGGCCAGGGTGGAGGCCTGCCTTGGGCGGGTCAACCGGAGCATGTCCACCTTCCGGCCCGACAGCGAGATCAGCCGCTTCAATGCCTTGCCGGCGGCCGACACCCCCCTGGCGATTTCCGCCGATTTTCTGAGCGTCATGCAGACCGCCCAGGAGATTTATCGCCTCACCGGCGGCGCCTGGGACGGCACCGTAGATCCGCTGGTGAACCTGTGGGGGTTCGGAAAGGCCGGCGCACTGCACCAGTTGCCCACGGCCGGGGCGGTCGAGCGGGCACGGCAGGCGGTGGGCTTTGACCTGATCGCCATCGACGCCGGCGGTCGCCTCTCCAAGCGGCGGCCCGACGTGACCCTGGACCTGGCTTCCATCGCCAAGGGCTATGGCGTGGACCAGGTGGCGGCGGTGCTCTCCGAACTGGGCTTCAAGGATTACGTGGTGGAGATCGGCGGGGAGGTGTATGCCGCCGGCACGCGTCCCGACGGCACCGCCTGGCGGGTGGGCATCAACCGGCCCGAGGCGACGGCAGGCCTGGATGCGGTCTACAAAGTGGTGCGGCTGGACAATCGGGCCCTGGCCACCAGCGGCGATTACCGCAATTTCTACCAAGTGGAAGGCAAGCGTTATTCGCACATCATCGACCCGCGCACCGGCGCGCCCATCACCAACCAGGTGGTCAGTGCCTCGGTGGTGGCCCCCGATTGCACCCGGGCCGACGGTCTGGCCACGGGCCTGATGGTCATGGGGCCGGAGGCCGGCATCGCCCTGCTGGACCGTCTGGACGGCGTGGAGGGCCTGATCGTCACGCGCCAGGCCGATGGTACCTTTAAAGATTATGGGTCCAAGGGCATGGCCGCCCTGATGGCAGAGGCGCCCACAAGCGCCCCGCCCGGCCGGGATAACCATTGACATTGAATGGCTTGTCCGATAAAAAACCGGGGAGTAATTTTCTAAGCCAATGAAATGAAGTAGTTATGTGAATAGCGGGCCTTGGGTGAGGAAAAAGGCTAGTACAAAGGAAAGGAGTACCCCGTGGAAATAGTCGTATTGCTGAAACAGGTACCCGCCACCGAGTCGATGATCGCGGTGGCCGGCGATGGCGTGTCCATCAAGAGCGATGGGCTCAAATATGTGATCAACCCCTATGACGAGTTGGCTGTGGAAGAGGCCTTGGTGATCCGCGAGGCCCAGGGGGGCTCGGTGACCATTCTTTCGGTGGGACCGGCCAAGGCGGCCGAGGCCATCCGCACCGGCCTGGCCATGGGCGCGGACAAGGGCGTGCTGGTCGATCCCGGCGACCTCGTCCTGGACGGCTTGAACACCGCCAAGCTGCTGGCGGCAGCCCTCAAGACGCTGCCCCACGATCTGATCCTGGCCGGCCACCGGGCCGTGGATGACGATAATTTTCAAGTGGCCACGGCCGTGGCCGAGCTGCTGGCGATTCCCAACATCGCCATGGTGGTCAAGCAGACCATCGCCGGTGGCAAGATCCGCTGCGTCTGCACCGTGGAGGGCGGCACCAAAGAGGTGGAGGCGCCCCTGCCGGCCCTCATCGCCACCCAGCGCGGGCTCAACAATCCGCGCTACGCCAGCCTGCCGGGCATCATGAAGGCCAAGAAAAAACCCCTGGAGACCAAGAAGCCGGCCGATCTGGGGCTCAACGTGGCCGATTTGCAACCCAAGGTCAAAATCAAGGCACTCAAGGCGCCGGCCGAGCGCAAGGGCGGCCGGATCATCGCGGGCGATTCGGTGCAGGCCAAGGCCGCGGCTTTGGCTAGGGCGTTGCACGAGGAAGCGAAAGTAATCTAGCAATTATAGATGATGCCCATTCAGAAATAGGCAAATTTGGTCGAGATCAAGGCGTGAGAAAAATTTTACCGCAGGTATATTCGAATATTCCGAGGATAAAATTTTTCTCACAACGCCGATATCGGGCAAATTGGCCATTTATGGATGGGCATTAATAAGGAGCGGATCATGACTCAGAATATATTGGTGGTTGCCGAGCAGGCTCAGGGCGCCTTTCGCAAGGTGACCTTCGAGGCCTTGAGTGCCGGGCGCCAACTGGCTGGCGCCATGGGCGGTGCCGTGGAGGCGGTGGTGATGGGCAGCGGGATCGCGGGTTCGGCCGCGCAACTGGCCGCCTATGGTGCCGCGAAAATTTATGTGGCCGACGATGGCGCCCTGGCCGAGGCGGCCACCGAAGCGTATGCCCGAGTGCTGGCCCAGGTGATCGAAAAGGCCCAGCCGGCGGTGGTGCTCCTGGGCGCCACGACCCAGGGCAAGGATCTGGCGGCACGCCTCTCGGCCCGTTTGAACGCGGCCCTGGCCACCGATTGCGTGGCCGTAAAGGCTGAAGGCAGCCAAGTGACGGCCACCCGGCCCATGTACGGCGGCAAGATCCTGGCCGAGGTAAGCCTGGCGGGCACGCCGGTGATTGTCTCCCTGCGGCCCAACACCCAGACCGCCAGCCCGGCGGCCGGTGCCGGCGTCATCGAAACGGTGGCGGTGCAGGTGGGTGAGGTTCGCACCAAAGTGGTGGCCCAGCAGCTCGATGCCGGCAAGGTGGATCTCACCGAAGCCGATGTGATCGTCACCGGCGGCCGCGGCATGGGCTGCCCTGACTATTCGGCTGTCGAGGCCCTGGCTTCGGCTTTGGGCGGCGCCGTGGGTGCCTCGCGCTCGGCCGTGGACGAGGGCTGGCGGCCGGCCTCGGACCAGGTGGGCCAGACCGGCAAGACCGTCTCGCCCAACCTCTACATCGCCTGCGGCGTGTCGGGTGCCATCCAGCACCTGGCCGGCATGTCTTCGTCCAAGGTGATCGTGGCCATCAACAAGGACCCCGAAGCCCCCATCATGGCCAAGGCCGATTACGCCATCGTGGGCGACCTTTTCGAAGTACTGCCGGCGCTGACGGCGGAGATCAAGAAGATTAAGGGCTAAAAAGCCCCGAAGCACCGATTTGTAGCCGAAGGGCATGATTCAGCGCCCTTCGGTTACGGGTTCCAATCCCCCTCTTCGTCGGATGCGCCCTCAGTTTGGTTTTTGAGTTATCTAAAGTCCGACTTTAAAATACTCAAACCTGAAATTCGCATTTACAAAGCAGGCCTGGCAGGATTTCGTCCAAAAACAATAGGCTTTATCCCTTCTTGCGGTCATGCTACGTATAGGCCCTTTTAAAGTGGAGACGACGACCACCACATTATGATGCATATTTATCTCGAAAGTCTGGGCTGTGCCCGCAACCAGGTGGACAGCGAAACCATGCTGGCCCAGCTCCGCTCGGCCGGTATGCGGACCACCGACGACCCGGCCCAGGCCGAGGCCATCGTGGTCAACACGTGCAGTTTCATCGAGGCCGCGGCCGACGAGTCCATCGACGCCATTCTGAACCTGGCCCGGCATAAAAAGGAAGGGCGCTGCCGGCGCCTGATCGTCACCGGCTGCCTGCCCGAGCGCTACCGCCAGGAGATTGTGGACGCCCTGCCCGAGGTGGATGTGTTCCTCGGCACCGGCGCTTATGACCGCGTGGTGGCGGCCGTGCGCGGCGGGATGGCGGCCGGCGCCTGCCTGTTGCCCGATCCGGATGCCATCGATACCCTCCGGCCGGTGGCGCGCCAGCCCTTGACCGCCCACGCCGCCTATCTCAAGATCGCCGAGGGGTGCAGCCGCCACTGTACTTACTGCATCATCCCCAAGCTGCGCGGCCGCCAGAAGAGCCGGCCCAAGGAGACCATCCTGCACGAGGCCCGGGAGTTGATCGCCGGCGGCGCGCGCGAGCTGACCCTGGTGGCCCAGGAGACCACGGCCTATGGCCACGACCAGACGCCCCCCGGACATCTGGCTGACCTGTTGCGAGCCCTGGCCGGCCTCGATCCCGGCGTGTGGCTCCGCGTGATGTACGGGCACCCCGAGAGCCTTGGGCCGGACGTCATCCAGGCCCTGGCCGAGCATGCCAATATCTGCCCCTACCTGGATCTGCCCATCCAGCACGCCAGCGAATCGGTCTTGCGGCGCATGGGCCGCCGGTATAATGAGCAAACGCTGCTGCGGCTCTTCGAAGATCTGCGCGCCAAGTTGCCCGGCATCGCCCTGCGCACCACGGTGCTGGTGGGGTTCCCCGGCGAGAGCGCGGCGGACTTCGAGCAGCTCAAAGCCTTTATTGCCAAGGTGCGCTTCGACCATCTGGGGGTCTTCGCCTATTCGGACGCCGAGGATCTGCCTTCCCACGGCCTGACGGGCCATGTGCCCGCCAAACGGGCCCAGGCCCGGGTGGACGAGCTGATGGCCGTGCAGCGCGATATTTCCGCCGAACGTCTGACGCGCTACCTGGGCCAGATCCTGGAGGTGCTGGTGGACGAACGCCAGGCGGATGACTTCTGGATGGGCCGCAGCATCTACCAGGGGCCGGAGGTGGATGGGGTCACCTTCATTCGGCCCTCGACCCAGGCGGCCCTGGCCGTGGGCGCCAAGGTGCGCGCCCGGGTGGTGGAGTGCATGGACTACGATCTGATCGCAGAGGCCTTATGACCGATTTGAAGCAAAAGATTCGCGCCGCCGTGCGGGACGATCTGGCGGCCATCGAACAGGCCCTGGTGGAGAACCTGCACCCCCAATTCGACCTGGTGCGCCAAGTGGCCGGCCATCTGCTGTTTGCCGGCGGCAAGCGCTTGCGCCCGCTGCTCATGCTGCTGGCCGCGCGCCTGTGCGGCTACCGCGGTCAGGAGCCGGCGGCCAACTTCGCCGTGATCTTCGAGTACCTGCATGCCGCCACCCTGATTCACGACGACGTGGTGGACGGCGCCAGTCTGCGGCGCGGCCAGACCGTGGCCCATAAGGTGTGGGACCCGCCCACGGCCGTGCTCACCGGCGATTTCCTGCTGGCGCGCTCGCTCTCCCAGGCGGTGCTTACCGGCCGGACCGAAGTCATGGGCATCATCGCCGGCATCACCGAACAGATGTCCCAGGGCGAGATCCGGCAGCTCGCCCACAAAGGCGATCTGACCCTGACCGAGGAGCGTTACCTGGAGGTGATCCGCTGCAAGACGGCCGTGCTTTTCCAGGGCGCCTGCCGCGTGGGGGCCCTGATCTCCGATGCGCCCGAGGAGCAGCAAAGCGCCCTGGACGATTATGGCTTCCACCTGGGCATGGCCTTTCAGATGGCCGACGATCTGTTGGACTACACCCAGGAGAGCGCGGTCCTGGGCAAGGCCGCCGGGGCCGACCTGCGCGAGGGCAAGTTGACCCTGCCGGTGATTCGCGCCTTGCAAGCCGCCGAGGGGCCGGATAAAGAGTGGATGACGGCCCTGATCCGGCGCGGCGACTTCTCGTCCGAGGCCTTCGGAGCGCTGGTGGCGCTCCTGGCGCGCTACGGCGGCCTCGACTACACCCGCCGCCGGGCGGCCGAGCATGTCCGTCAGGCCAAGGAGGCGTTGCGGATTTTCGGCGATGCCCCCGCCGTCGAAGTGCTGCGCGACATCGCCGATTACGCCTGGTCACGGGTCTCTTGAAGGTACCTTAAGGAGAAAAAAGATGAAAATGCGCGCGCCCCTGGTCTTGATCCTGCTGTTCCTGCTGCTGAACGTGGCTACCGGGGCCCAGGCCCTGCCGGAGAACGGCGAGCTATCCGTCCTGGGCATCGGCACGAGCAAGGTGCGGGCCGAAGGCATGGCCTCCGGCCGCGAAACGGCCCTGCAGGCGGCGCTGAACATGGCCGTGTTCCGGGCCCTCACCGACGTGGTTTCGCCCGAGGCCATGGCCGGCCAGTTCCAGGCGATCAACGAAACCATCCTGAACCGCACCGATCAGTTCGTGCGTGACTACAAGGTGCTCACCGATGCCACCGTGGGCGATACCTACCGGGTGGTGGTGCAGGCCACCGTGGTCGTGGGCCGCCTCAAAGAGAGTTTGAAAGCCGCCGGCGTGCGCATGGGCCAGCGCGCCTACCCGCAGGTGCTGGTGTGCGTGGCCGAGCGTCGCGCCGGCGTTCTCGCGCCGGTCTACTGGTGGCGCGGCCGCACGGAAGTCATCGAGAACATCTCGCAAACAGCCCTCTCCAAGGCCCTGGCCGATGCCGGCTTTCCGCTGGCGCAGCCCGCGGCCGTGGCCCTCGGCGCCTATCCCCCCGAACTGGGCGATGCCGAGGCCGTGGCCCTGGGGCGCCAGTTTCAGGCCGAGGTGGTGGTGACGGGCGCGGCCTCGGCCGATGAGGCCGGTTCCGCCCCGGCTACGGGAGGCACGGGCAGCGGCTATCGCGCCACCATCGCCCTGCGGGCCTTGCGCGTGGCCGACAGCCGGCAGATCGCCCTCGCCCAAAAGGAGGTCACGGCCGCCGACCCGAGCGGCGACGGCCGGGAAGCCTTGGGGGCCGTTGCGCTCCAGGCCGGCCAGGAGCTGGCGGCCCAGATCGGCCAAACCTGGTTCAAGCAGGCGGCGGCCGAGAGCCGTCTGGAGGTGGTGGTCAAAGGCGTGGGCGGCAAGATCGCCAACTTCGTCAAGTTCCGCGGCGCCTTAAGCGCCCTGCCGGGGGTGGACAATGTGCTGCTCAAAACCATGATGCCCGACCAGGCCATCCTGACCCTCAGTTATCAGGGCACGGCCCGCTCGCTGGCCGACGCCATTATGGCCCAGAACTTCCAAAGCTTCACCGTTACCATGGAAGGGGTCTACCCGGAGGCCATTCAAGTCACCATCGTGCCGCGTTGAAAGAGGAGACAAAATTTTGAAGCGATCCACCGCCACGATCAGCATCCCCAACATCCTGACGGTGGTGCGCATCCTGCTGACGCCGGTCTTCGTGATCCTGCTGTTGCGCGAGCTTTACCCCCAGGCCTTGATGGTGTTCGCCATCGCCGGCCTGAGCGACGGCCTGGACGGTTTCATCGCCCGCTATTTCAACCAGCGGACCGTGTTGGGGGCCTATCTGGACCCCATGGCCGACAAGCTGCTGCTGGTGTCGGCCTATGTCATGCTGGGCATGCTGGACGTGATCCCCGACTGGGTCGCGGTGATCGTCATTGCCCGGGATGTGATCATCGTGCTGGGCATCGCCATCATCGCCTTGACGGCCAAGAGTTACGAAATCCGGCCCAGCCTGGTGAGCAAAGCCACCACCGTGGCCCAGATTCTGTTGGTGCTGCTCGCGCTTTACGATCCGGCCGCGGCCAAACTCACCGTCCTGCACGCGCCGTTGATCTGGCTCACGGCCGCGATCACCACCCTCTCCGGGCTGCACTATATCTTCATCGGCATGGGCATTCTGCAAGAGACGAGCGAAAAGGCGGATTAGCGACGGGTCCAAACCAAATCTGTGTTCCAGCGCTTTTTACGTTTCAGTGAGGCGCTGTTCCACATCCATGCGATCGTGCAGGATGCGGATAATTTCAATGCACGCGGTGCCCTGCCGGTAAAAGACGAGATGTCGGCCCACATGATATTTACGATAGCCGTGACGGATATAATCGCAGGCCATTCCGATTTGAGGTTCTTGCGCGATCAGTCGGAAACTCGCATCGATGCGGGAAAGATACTTGTTGCGCTGCTCTCGTCCCCACTTTTGTTGGGTGTATCGACCGATGGCCTTTAAATCTTCCATCGCTTCAGCCGATAACCGAAACGTTCCCATCAATGCGTGCTTTCCCGGTCAAGGGTTTCCATTAGGCCTTTTAGGTCATATTCAGCGAAACCGCTGGTTTCTCCTTTTTCCAAAGCGCGCCGCAAGGCTGCCAGTTTGACATCGTTCTCCTCAAGAAGCCGCAGGCCCGCTCTTATGACTTCACTGGCCGAAGAAAAACGGCCGGCTTCGATCTGTTGGGAGATAAACATCTCAAAATGTTTCCCAAGGGACACGCTTGTGTTCTTTTGCATGGTTGGCCTCCGTCGAAGATTGGTACCAACATATATTACCTATTGGTATGTATCAAGGTGGCGTTTTCGGTTGCGGCGTTACAGATAGAGTGTTTCCCCGTGCTTTAGATCTACAAAGTGCTCGCGCAACCCTTCGGCTTGCATGGCCCTGGCCAGATCCAGCGGCGGGAAGTGCACCGGTTCGTCGCCCAGCCGGAAGCTGCCCCAGTGCACCACCATCAACTGCTTGGCGTTGAGCTGCTTGAAGGCCTCCACCGTCTCCGCGGGGTTCATGTGGCTGGGCGCCATGAACCAGCGCGGCTCGTAGGCCCCCAGATTGATGATGGCCAGATCGATGGCGTACTCCCGGCCGATTTCATGGAAGCCGTCGAACCAGGCCGTGTCGCCGGATACGTAAATCGTGCGCCCGCCGGGCGTCTTGATCAGGTAGGACCCCCACAGGGCCCGGTTCGGTCCGGCGATGGGATTGCGCATGGTCCAGTGGTTGCACGGCAGCAACGTGATCTCCCAGCGGTCGTCGCTGTAGACATCGAACCAGTCCAGTGGGGTGCGCCGCTGCATGCCGATGGATTGGAGCACGTCGTCGTAGCCCAGGGGCGCAATGACATGCGTGGCCGGATCGAAACCGGCGAGGGTGGCGGTGTCCATGTGATCGTAATGGCCGTGGGTCAGCAGGATGTGGTCCACGGGCGGAATGCGGCTGCGATCGAAGGCCAGGGGCGAGAAATCTTCGATGAACCAGAAGATGTCGTCGAAGACCGGATCGACGATCAGGGCGTGCTCCCGATCCTTGATCAGCACGCTGGCGTGTTTGATGAAGGTCACCGACAGCCCCCCATGGTCATAGACCTTGTCCAAATCGACGCGCACCGGCGTGACCGGCTGGGCGTCCAGGTGGGCCTTGAACCGGTTTTCGCTCAACAGCCGCCAGCGCAGCAACTGACCGAACTTGCGGCGCCGGGGCACGCCCAAGGGGTTGAGAAACAGGCCATCCGGGCCATGGTGGGCCTTGGCGGCCGCCAAGGCGCGCAGGCTGGTACCGTTCAAGGGCCGGTAATGGGTTTGGGGCGGCCCGGATGGATCGATGGCGGCCCGCGCGGCCGCGGTCGGGGTCACCATATGATAGAGGGCCATGGCTTGCAGGCCCGTGATCATTTTCTGGAGAAAGACTCTGCGATGCATGGTTCGGCACTCCTTCGATTCGGATCGATGGACAAACATAACACCCCATCCCAGGCGGTCAACTGGCCCTTGATTTGGCCTTGACACTCCCCACCGCCGATGTTAACAAGGCCGTACTTTTAGGCACGTAGCTCAGGGGGAGAGCGCTACCCTGACACGGTAGAAGTCCGCGGTTCAAATCCGCGCGTGCCTACCACTCGAATTCAAAGGGTTGCGACGATGCTCGTAACCCTTTTTGCTTTGGCGGCGTTCCGGCAAGGGGTGCCGCGACCAGGGAGTCGTTATGAGCCGTAATTTTTCTGCATGCATGCTCGTTGGGTGCCTCGCGTTGGCGCTGGTGTCCGGTTGCACCGCCCTGCAAACCAGCGCCACGACATCCTCCAGCGGGTCGTGGTCCGGCCCGGCGCCTTCGCCCGCGGCCCCCCCCGACTGGACCATGTCCGCCACCGGCGCCTACATGGGAGACCGTGGCCGGGTGTTTTATGCCATCGGCAGCGCCGGCGGCATGCGCAACGCCACCTTGCTGCGGGCCACGGCGGACAACCAGGCCCAGCAGGAGATGTCCAAGATCGTCACCGATTATGTGCGCGCCCTGGCCCAGGCGGCCGGTCCCGAAGGCGAAGGCGCGCCGCTGCACCTGCTGATCAAGTCCGCCCTGCAAAAGGCGCGCATCGTGGACCACCGCCAGGCCCAGGCCGGCGGGATGATGGCCCTGTGCCGCTTGGAGCTCGCCACCTTCAAACAGATCCTTTCCGCCGAGGGCGAGCTGGACCCGGCCCTGCGCAAGCGCATGCTGGCCGAGGCGGATCGGGTACACGACGAAATGGCCGGCGCTCCCAAGGGGTTCTAGGCGCATGATCGGGGCTTGCCTTTGGCACCCATTTGTGCGACTCAATTTGCATTCCATTGGATGAAAGAACATGTGATGAAAAGCGCCATTCAGGAATGGATACTCAACGCCGCCCGCAAGGCCCACGCGGCCGGCGTGTTGCCGTCGGATCTCTTTCCGGACGTGGAAGTGGATGAACCCAAGAGCGACGCCCATGGCGATTTTGCCACCAACTTCGCCATGCTGTCGGCCAAGAGTCAGAAGCTGGCGCCGCGCAAGATCGCCCAGGCCCTGGTCGATCGCCTGTCGGACCCCGAGGGGCGCCTGGCCCGGGTGGAGATCGCCGGTCCGGGCTTTATCAATTTCTACCTGCAACCGTGGGCCTGGCCGCCGGTGGTGGCCCAGGTGCTGGCCCGGGACGAGCGCTACGGCGCCTCGGATATCGGCCAGGGCCGGCGCATTCAAGTCGAGTTCGTCAGCGCCAACCCCACCGGCCCCCTGCACGTGGGCCACGGCCGCGGCGCGGCGGTGGGCGACAGCGTGGCCCGCATTCTCGCCCTGTGCGGCTACGATGTGCAGCGCGAATACTACATCAACGATTCCGGGCGCCAGATCCAGACCCTGGGCCGGTCGGTGATACTGCGCGCCCGGCAGGCCCTGGGCGAAGAGATCGCCTTTCCCGAAGATTGCTACCCCGGCGACTACGTGCGCGAGATCGCCCAGGCCGTGCTGGCCGAAAAGGGCGCCGACTTCATCCGCCGGGACGACGAGGCCACCATCCTCTACTGCGCGCGCTTTGCCGCCGGGAAGATTATCGCCGGCATCCGCCAAGACTTGGCGCAATTCGGCATCGGCTTCGACCAGTGGTTCAGCGAACAGAGTCTGTTCGACAGCGGCGAGGTGGCGCAGTCTCTGGAAGAACTCAAGGCGCGGGAAGTGGTCTACCTTCAGGAGGGTGCCTGGTGGTTCAAGACCACCGCCTACGGCGATGAAAAGGATCGCGTGGTGGTGCGTCAGAACGGCCAGACCACCTACTTCGCTTCGGACATCGCCTACCACCGCAACAAGCTGCGGCGCGGCTTCGAGCGCATCATCGACGTGTGGGGCGCCGATCACCACGGCTACATTCCGCGCATGACCGCCGCCGTGGAAGCGGCCGGCGGCCGGCGGGAGCAGTTCCAGGTGCTGCTGGTGCAGTTGGTCAGCCTGCTGCGCGGCGGCCAGCCGGTGGCCATGGGCAAGCGCTCGGGGGACTTCGTGACCCTCAAGGAAGTATTGGACGAAGTGGGCCGGGACGCGGCGCGCTTCATCTTCCTGACCCGCGATTACGTCACGCCCCTGGATTTCGATCTGGAGGTGGCCAAGCAGAAGTCCAACGACAATCCGGTCTACTACGTGCAGTATGTGCACGCCCGCATCGCCAGCATCCTGCGCAAGGCCCAAGAGCAAGCCCTGGTTGATCTCTCCTGGAACGAGGCGGCCGGCCGGCGCCTGGTGGAAGCCGAAGAGATCCAGTTGATCAAGGCCCTGGCGCGCTATCCCGAAGTGGTGGCCGCCGCGGCCAATGCGTTGGCGCCCCACCGCATCACCTTTTTCCTCATGCAGTTGGCGGCCTTGTTCCACGCCTATTACAACAAGCACCGGGTGCTCACCGAAGACGGCGAACTGACCGTGGCCCGGCTCTGCCTGGTGCTGGCGGTGCAGAAGACGATTCGCAACGGGCTGACCTTGTTGGGCGTCACGGCGCCCGAGCAGATGTGAGGCGGATGGCTTGACCGAGGCGCAAAGCAGCAAATACGCATTTCGATTGACGCCCAAACGGATGCTGGGCTGGGGCGTGCTGACGCTTTTTATGCTGGGCTGGATGTTTGTGCTCGGCATTCTGGTCGGCCGGGGCACCGTGACACTGCCGCGCAAAAGCCAGGCCCTGACCAACGATCTGGCCGCGCTCAAAGAGGACGACCTGCAAAAGGAGCGAGACGCCATCGCGTCCATGGCCAAGGCAAGCTCGGATCAGAACCTGACCTATCCCGAGGCGCTCAAGATGGCGCCCCCCAAATCGACCGTCCAGCCTCGGCCGGCACCCACGCCGGCAAAGCCCAAAGCCACGCCGGCCAAACCCATGGCCACACCGGCGCCCAGCGCCGCACCCAAGCCCAAGGAAGACTCCCGGGCCCAACCGACGCCCGGCCCCCCAGCGGCGAAAAAGCCCGAAGCATCGGTGGCGCCCAAACCGGAAGCGCCGGCGGCGCCAGAACCGGCGGCACCCGCCAAGGGGCGTTTTACGGTCCAAGTGGCGGCCTTCAGGGATCTGGAGAGCGCCAACAAGCTGGTGGCTGCGCTGCGCGGCAAGGGCTACCCCGCCTACCAACTGCGCACCGAGAACGCCGCCAAGGAGGCCTGGTTCCGGGTGCGGGTGGGCGCTTTCGACAACCGGCCGGACGCCGATGCCACGCTTAAAAAACTTCAGAGCGAGAAGTATAAAGCCGTCGTCGCGGTGACCAATTGATTCCAAAGAAACCGAAAGCAGAACGATGAGGAACTCTATCAATAGCAGGTGGTTGTTATGAAAATCAGTACGCAAGAACTGCTCCACGTGGCCCGGCTGGCCCGGTTGCGCCTCGACCCCCAGGCGGCGGATAAACTGGCCGGCCAGGTGGCCACGATTCTGGAGTATGTGGACACCCTGGCCCAGGTGGATACCGAAGGTGTGCCGCCCACGGCCCATGCCATCGGCGTGACCAACGCCTTCCGGGAAGATCGGCTCGCTGGCCACCTGCCGCCGGACCAGGCCCTGGCCAATGCGCCGGCCCGGGAAGAAGATTTCTTCCTGGTCCCCAAAGTGATCGGGTGACGGCCATGTTCAAGGTTTGCCCCAAGTGTGAAACCCAGTGGCCCACGCGCGAGGATTACCTGGGCGATCCCGGCCTGCAACTGGTGGGATACCAGGCCAACTTCCAGGCCCTCGAAGCCGGGATCCTGCTGTTCAACCACACCTGCCGGACCACCCTGGCCCTCATGGCCGCGGATTTCAAGGATCTTTACGACGGCCCGATCTTCTTGGAGCGCGCCACCGGCAGCGGCGAGTGTGGCGGCCACTGCCTGCACAAGGATGATCTGGGGCCTTGCCCGGCCCGTTGCGAGTGCGCCTATGTGCGCCACATCTTGCAGTTGATCAAGAGCTGGCCCAAAACAGCTTCCGCTAGTGGACCGGATATTCGTCCCGAAGCAGCAAAAAAGGTTAAACGATCATGAAGTTATACAGCCTGACCATTGCCCAGGCGCGCGACCTGCTCCAGCGCAGAGAGATTTCATCCAAGGAACTGACCCGGGCGGTGCTGGACCGCATCGCCGCTTTGGACCCGGCGATTCAAGCCTTCCTCACCGTCACGGCCGAGGCCGCCCTGGCCGAAGCGCAGCAGGCCGACGCGGCCATCGCCCAGGGCTGCATGGCGCCGCTCACCGGCATCCCCATTGCCATCAAGGACGTGATCTGCACCCTGGGGGTGCGTACCACCTGCGGCTCGCGCATTCTGGAGCACTTCGTGCCGCCCTACGATGCCTTCGTCATGCGGCGGCTCAAGGCCCAGCAGGCGGTTATGGTGGGCAAGCTCAACATGGACGAATTTGCCATGGGCTCGACCACCGAGCACTCTGCCTTTCAGGTCACCCGCAATCCGTGGAATACCGCCTGTATCCCCGGCGGCTCCAGCGGTGGTTCGGCCGCGGCCGTGGCCGCCGAGATGTGCCTGGCCAGCCTGGGCTCGGACACCGGCGGATCGATCCGCCAGCCCGCCTCCCACTGCGGCGTGGTGGGGCTCAAGCCCACCTATGGCCGGGTGTCGCGCTTCGGCCTGGTGGCCTTCGCCTCGTCCCTGGACCAGATCGGGCCGTTGGGCAAGACCGTGGCCGACTGCGCCGAGGTGCTGCAGGCCATTGCCGGCCACGACCCGTCCGACGCCACCAGCGCCCCCAATGCCGTGCCCGATTACATGGCGGCCCTGAACCGTGGGGTGCAAGGCCTGCGCATCGGCATCCCCAAGAGCTATTTTGAAAGCCAGGGGCTCGACCCCCAGGTGGCCGCCGCGGTGCGCCAGGCCGTCGCCACCCTGGAGCGGTTGGGCGCCACCATTGTCGAGGTCGCCTTGCCCCATACCGACTATGGCGTGGCCGCTTATTATGTCATCGCCCCCTGCGAGGCCAGCTCCAACCTCGCGCGCTTCGACGGCGTCAAGTACGGCCTGCGCGACGGCGCGGCCGACGAGCTGCTGGAGATGTACCGCGGCACGCGCTCCCGGGGGTTCGGCCCCGAGGTGCAGCGCCGCATCCTGCTGGGCACCTATGCCCTCTCGGCCGGCTATTACGACGCCTACTACCGCAAGGCCTCCCAGGTGCGTACCCTGATCATGCGCGATTTTGCCGCGGCCTTCGAAAAGTGCGATCTGATCGCCTCGCCGGTGACCCCCACGCCGGCCACGCCCATCGGGGCCCACGCCGACGATCCGCTGGCCATGTATCTGTCGGACATGTACACCCTGAGCGCCAACCTGGCCGGCATTCCCGGCATATCGGTGCCCTGCGGCTTTTCGGCCGATGGCCTGCCCATCGGCTTGCAGCTCCAGGCCGGGCACTTCCAGGAGGAGCGCCTGCTGGCTGCGGCCCAGGCCTTCGAGCAGGCCACCGATTTTCACAAAAGGAAACCGCCACTATGAGCATTCAACCCCAAGGCGAAA
>JAKAFO010000353.1 GCA_021819735.1 Deltaproteobacteria bacterium | reverse complement strand
CCGTCAGCGCCATGGACGGCGAGGGGGTGCTGATCCTGCGGACCTATCGGGACAAGACCGTGGGCAGGGCCTACCTGGAAGTAATCGATACCGGGTGCGGCATTGCCCCGGAAAATCTCAGCAAGATTTTCGATCCCTTTTATACCACCAAGGGGCCGAACGAAGGTACCGGCCTGGGGCTGAGCACCGCCTACGGCCTGGTCAAGGAGAACAAAGGCGAGATTCGAGTGAAGCAGACCAGTGCCCAGGGCACCACCTTCATATTGGAATTCGAGTTGTATCAGACGCTACAAGAAAGCGAACCGACAGAAGGAAAGTGATCCGTGGCACCCTCAGATCCTAAAAGCGTCAGGAACGGCGAGAAGATGGACGATTTCAGAAAACCCAGCGTTTTGATCGTGGACGACGAAGATCGTATTCGTCAGGTGTGCAGCAAAATGCTGACCAATGAAGGCTTTGACGTGGCCCAGGCCGAAAATGCCGAAGTGGGTCTGGGCATGGTGGCCAAGCGCCATTATGACATCATCCTGCTGGATCTTTTGATGCCGGGCATGTCCGGCCTGGAGGCCCTGGGCCATATTCGGGCCGACCATCCCGACACCGTGGTGATCGTCATCACCGGCTACGCCACCCTGGATCACGCCGTGGACGCCATGAAGAAAGGCGCCTTCGACTTTGTCTCCAAGCCTTTTTCGCCCCAGGACCTGCGCCTGGTGGTCACCAAGGCCATCGAGCACACCCGCACCTTGCAGGATATCGCCAACGAGAAGTCCCGGGTGCGCACCATGATCAACCACCTGGCCGGCGGCGTCATGACCACCGACGCGCAAAAGCAGGTGGCCCTGGCCAATCACGCCTTCCTGAACCTGATCGACTATCGCGGCCCCAGCCCCATCGGCCGGCCGGTGGACGAACTGGTGAGCGATGCCACCTTGCTGGCCATGGTCGATAAGGCCCTGGCCATGCCCCTGGATCAGTTCGCCGAAATCACCGAGGAGATCATCGTCCAGCCCCAGGTGACGCCCGGCCCCGAACGGATCATCGGCGTGCGCTGCGTGCCGTTCCGAGACCGCCTGGGCCGCAATCTGGGAACGATCACGGTGCTGCACGACATCACCACGCTCAAGAAGATGGACCAGATGAAGTCCGATTTCGTGGCCATGGTCTCCCATGAGATCCGCGGGCCGCTTAACTCGGTGCTCATGCAGCAAAAGGTGGTGCTCGACGAACTGGCCGGTCCGCTCACCGACAAGCAGCGCGAAATTCTCCAGCGCGCTTCGGAGAAGATCCAGGCCCTGGTGAGCCTTTCCAGTGAGCTGCTCGATCTTTCCAAGATGGAGTCGGGCCTGATCAACATGGATAAGGAGACCCTGGATCTGGCGCCCATCCTGGCCGACCAGGCGCTCTTCCACCTGCCCAAGGCCCAGGCCAAGGGCGTCAGCCTGGAGCTGGCCCCCCTGGCCTATCTGCCGCCGGTGCTGGCCAACCGCACCAACATGGAAGAGGTGCTCTCCAACCTGATTACCAACGCCATCAACTACACCCCCGCAAAAGGCCGCGTCATCGTCTCCGCCGCCCACGACGCCGACTACGTCTGCTTCAAGGTCAGCGACACCGGCTTCGGCATCAGCCCCGAAGACCAGGCCCGCATCTTCGACCGCTTCTACCGCGTCAAAAACGAAAAAACGCGCTACGTCATCGGCACCGGCCTGGGTCTGCCCATCGTCAAAAGCATCATCGAAGCCCACCACGGCCGCATCGAAGTCAAGAGCGAACCGGACAAGGGCAGTACTTTCGCGGTGTTCATCCCCATCGCCCAGAAGTAGGGGGAGTTGAATATCTGTGATGAATCACAGAACAAGGCTTCACAGAGATCGCGCGCCAAAGGAAATATCATTCCCAGGTAACGTCGAACGTGGTGGCTGGTGCGCCCTCCCATTGTTTCGCTGAAATATTGACTTTGCCGCCTTTACCGCCGGAAGCCTCGATTAACGTCTCCAGCATTCCCTTCAGTTGAAAGCAATAGGCACTTACGCCCTCTTTATCGCCAATGTAGTTGAGATGGATTTTTACTTTTTTGGAATCGACTTTTTCGAGTTTCAATACCCCGAAATTGAACAGGCCGCCATAGATCGAGACAAACTGGCTCAAAGCCTGATTCGAGTCCTTGTTTTGCACCATGGATTTATATGTATTTTGGACTAGATTTTTGGCCATCGCTTGGCCATAGGCATGCGCATTTTCGAGTTTTCCCTGTGCCAACAACTTGTAAGTGGCAAACGAACATCGGTAATAAAATTCAAAGGGGTACCATTTGGAGGGTAGAACAATCGAATTGATAATGTCCCAATCTTCTGGTTTAAGATATTTATTCCAATCAAGGTCTTTGAAAGAACGAATGATACGGATAAATTCTATCAACATGCTGCCCTTGGCCATCTTTTCGCCCATATGTCCCTCCTGTGAATAGAATTAAGACTTGGCACCCGATTTGAAAACGTATAGCATCCGGTGGCCACTGTACCTGTCGATCATGTGTACCCTCTGAGCTTTTTTGCTTACGATCTTTATGCGTCTTGCGGTATTAAAAAGATGTAGACAAGTTATCGGCCATTTTTTAGAGAAGTTTAGGGCGATATGGAAAAATTAGATCCAACTGATCCTAAAACTGAACTTTGACCACGGGATTTTAAATTTTACGCCATATCAAAGCGATAGAACTGCTGGCATTGGTTTTGGCACTTTGATGTAGTCAAATAAAAAGGTGCACCCCGTTAAGCCGCTTTTGATAATGGAACCTTTCCGTGTCGAAGCGTATTGGATTTGCCAGTTTTGTGGTGTGAGCCCGGGTCGCTGATAGACCGCCGCGCCCGGTAAAACTTGCCTTATCCCAGAACCACCACATAAGGTTTCCCAAACAATGCTCGGCTTACGGTTGACCGGAAGGAAACGAAATAGAACATATAAAGGATACTCAAAGATGACGAACGAATCTCAAGACCCGAAGCACGCTTCGGAAAAGTCCGATTTATCGGATCTCACGCGCCGTCAGGCGCTTAAGCTCGCGCTGGGTGTTGCTCTCGCCATGGCGCCGACCGCCGCCCTGGCCGAAGGGGAGCAGCGTCGCCCTAAGAAGGTACCGGTCGGCAATGCGCCCCCCGTTGAATATGCTCCGGGTGGCTCGGAATATGTCGATGCCGGTCCGGAAGCAAGCGGGGAAAAACAGGAGAACGAAGGCAGTTCCACCCCGAAACCGCTGCTGCCTGCACGCTCACCATCGAAATATCCCCCCAGAAAGACACCTTGATGCCGGGTGGGCAAGGGAGCCACAGGCACATGATAACTGAAGCAGATGTCCCGGAAAGCCCATGTCCACGGGCAAGTGAAGACATGCTCTTCTCCGTTGTGGTTCCCTGCTTCCGCCTTGCCCAATTCCTTCCCGAGGCCGTCGAAAGCCTCTTGGCCCAGACCTGGCCGAATTGGGAATGCATCATCGTCGATGACGGCAGTCCCGACGAGACCCGGCCGACGGCCGAAGCCCTGATGCGGGCGCATCCCCGGGCCAATATCCGCCTGCTCAGCCAGGCAAACCAGGGGGTGGCCGCAGCGCGCAATGCCGGTTTTAGCGTTGCCAAAGGCAGCCTGTTCCTTGCGCTGGATGCCGATGACCGGCTCGATCCCGAATATCTGGAGCGCTGCTGTGCGCGGTTCCGGGAAGATCCCCACCTGGATATCGTCTACACCGACATGCAATTCTTCGGGAGCCGCACAGGGCATTTTTCATTCCCCGATGACGCCATGCATGGCCTTGTGCGCAGCAACACGCTTCCGATCGCTTCCTTGCACCGCCGCGACGTGTGGCAGCGGGCCGGCGGTTTTTGCGCGACCCTGGAAGGCTATGAAGACTGGGACTATTGGCTCGCCGCCGCCGGCTGGGGCGCCCGCGCCGCCCGCGTTGCCTTGCCCCTGTTCCACTACCGCGTACGGCCGGATGGCCGCCAGGCCAAGGCCCGCCAAGCGCTGGACACGATTCTGAAGGCGCAGCTTGTGCTCTCCCATCCGCTCCAGTTCTCGGCCGCGCAATACCAATGGGCGGCCGCCATGCTGTGGCATGCCAACCGCGATTCCGATTGCCCGCCATTGGCCGGCCAGTCTTTTGCGCGGCCCGGCGAGATTCCTTTCGATGGCGAAGCATTTGCCGACCTTGCCTCCGCGGCGTACTGGTCAGGCGACATTCCGACGGCCCTGGCCATGTGGCTCGCGGCCTTGCGTGCGCCTGAGCTCACAACTGCCGGACGCTCCGCTGTCTTGCGAGTGGTCCGCCAACTCGGACTCGAAGCCCGCTTGCGGGCCGTTGCCGACACGGTGAACTAAGCCATGCCCAACCCATCCGCCCTGCCCACGATCTTCGTTGCCGTTCCAAGCTATCGCGACCCAGAATGCCAATGGACCGTTCGCGACCTCTATTCCCGGGCAACGCATCCCGAACGGGTCTATGTGGGCATTGCATGGCAGTTCGCGCCGGAAACGGACGATCACTGCTTCCTGGTGAGCACCCGACCGGATCAGGTGCGAATCCACCTGGGCGAGGCTCAAAAAACCCAGGGCATGTGCTGGGCACGGGCGCTGGCTCACACGCTTTGGCAGGGAGAGGAGTTCGTGTTGCAGGTGGACAGCCATACGCGTTTTCACAACGGGTGGGACGAGATGCTCCTGGCGGAGTGGCGCCGCTGCCCCGGCCCCAAGGCCGCCCTCAGTGCCTATCCGGCGCGCTACGTGCCGCCGCGCACCCTTTCGCCCTGTTTCACGACGCGCATCGTCTCTTGCGGGGATCGCGCCGGTGGCTGGTTGCGACCGCATGGCGAACAGGCGCAATTGAGCCAGCCGGAACCCGGGGCGCACTTCGCCGGAGGATTCATCTTCGCGCCGGCCGCCTTGTTCCGGGAGGTGCCCTATGACCCGGCTATCGATACCGAAGGCGAGGAGGTGTGCTTCTCAGCCCGGGCCTGGACCCATGGCTGGGAACCCTTTGCGCCGAGCAAATGCATTCTCCATCATTACTACCGCAGGCCATCGGCCGAATTTCCGCAAGGAGCGGCCGCGCGGCACCGCGCAGCGTTGAGCGCGCAGCGCGTCGCCAGGCTGCTTGGGCTGGCGAAAGCCGCTTGCGCAGATGCCGGCGATCAGGCCCGGATAGCCCCGCCATACGGCCTGGGCATGGCGCGCACCTTTGCACAATGGTGCGATCGCTCA
>JAKAFO010000352.1 GCA_021819735.1 Deltaproteobacteria bacterium | reverse complement strand
GGTTCGTAGTAGCCGGTAAACAGTACCTTGCGGGTTTCGGCATCCCCGGCCGCGGCATAGACCCGGTAGCGCTCGCGGATGACGCGGTTGAGCGTCTCGGCCGCGGGATTCTCTTGGGCGATGGCGGCGAAGGTTTCCAGGGAACGGATCAGGTGGGCCACCGTGTAGCTGTCCGGACCAAAGACGACCAGGCGGTCGGACGGCAGCTTGCGCAGGTAAGCCAGGCTCATCTCGATGGCCTGGGCCAGTTGGTCGTAGCGCGCGTCATCGCCAAAATCGGGATAATCGGATGGCGCGAGCCGCTCCAGGGCCGTTTCCAGGGTAATGGGCTTGGGCGGACAGCCCGTCAGAAGCAAACCGGTGGCCAAAAGACCGGCCCATGTCAGGAACACGCTGGTTCTGGATCGGATCGTCATGGAACCCTAACTTTCATCTTTTTTGGTCTCCCGTACCCACCGCCCGCTCTTGCCGCCGCTTTTTTCCAGCAAAAAGACATCCGTAACGACCATGGCGCGGTCATAGGCCTTGCACATGTCATAGACGGTCAACGCCGCCACCGCAGCCGCGGTGAGCGCCTCCATCTCCACCCCGGTGCCGGCCACGCAGCGGGCCAGGGTTTCGATGCGGATGGCATGCGCCTCGTCCCGGGGGAAGAAATCCACCTGGACATGGGTCAGGTTCAACGGATGACACATGGGGATCAAGGACGAGGTCTGTTTGGCCGCCATTACGCCGGCGATGCGCGCGGTCTCGAGCACATTGCCCTTGGGCACGCGCCGATCGCGGATCATGGCGAACATCTCCGGGCTCATCTTCACCACGGCCTGGGCCCGGGCATTGCGCTCGGTGGCCGGCTTGGCGCTCACATCCACCATGCGCACCCGGCCCTGGGCATCGATGTGGGTAAGGTCGGACATGGGGCCACCCCTTTCATCTCATGCGAAATACTGCGTCTTGTGCGTCACTTCGGTCTTGATGGCATTCAACGTAGCGCTCAACGCCGCGATGACATTCTCCCGGATGTCCCCGGCCACCGCCAGCAGCATGACATCGTCGCCCACCGCCAGGTCACGGTCGGCTTCGATGTGCACCAGGATCTCCACGATCCCCGGCCGCCGTTTGTTTTCGGCCACCACCTGGGCCAGGCGCGCCCGGTCCACGGCCACGCGCAAGCCGCGCACCGGCCGGCCGTCCCGGGCCGAGCCGCGCACCACCCCCTGGTGGCAGAGCAGCATGCCGACCCGGGCGAACTCCGGGTGACGTTTGATTTGGGCCACAAGGGCATTGAGATCCATGCGACGACTCCTCGGTTTCAGGGTTCAACGGGGCGCCGGTCTTCCGGCGCAAACAAGGGTGCCCATTGCCCATCGGCCTGGCGCACCAGGTCCTCGGCGATCAGGTGGCGGTGGAGCTGACGCAGAAATCCGCCCGCCTGGCGGCGCCCTTCGCCCAGTTGCCGGGCCAGCAACTTCAGGCAGCGTTTGTGGTAAATGGCCGGCAAGGGCTGGGCCATGGAAGCGGCCTCCAGAAACACGCCGTCCCAACGCGGCGCCGCCGACCGCCGCAACAGCGCCAGCACCGCGCCGGAGGGCAACTCCCGGCCGGCCGCCAGCACCAGGGCCTGGTCGTGACGCACCGCGAACAACCCGGCATGGATGGCGCTCAAAAGATCGGGCGGCTGGAAGTGATCGCTCACGATCAGGCCGTCCTGGTCCAGCAAGGCCGCCGGATCGGCGGCCACCCAGACGATGTCGGTCGCCAACGGCGCCACGGCGGCCCGGGCGCGCGCCAGTTGGGGCGGGTCCGGCCTGGCCGGCGCCGCCGCATCGGCCGCCGAAAGCCGTCGGCCGTCGGCAATGATGATGGCGCTGAGGGGGTATTGCTCCATAGAAGCCGCACCATAGGAGATACGGCTTTTTAAATCAAGCGGCGAACAACGCGCTTAATGCTTCGGCCGGGCACGCCTGGGCCTTGGGTGGATCGCTTGGACCCGGTCCGGCCGGCGGGGCCGATCAGCCGCCATCACCGCTTTCTGGGCGATCTTGGCCCCCAGGCCCCGTTCCACGAAGATGGGCGCGCCGCTGAAAGGATCGGTGCCGGTGTAATACATGAGCGTGGCCCAGGTGGAGGGCGAAGGGGTGAAGATCTGCACCTGCTCGGGAATCAGGCGCAAGGTTTTTTCGGCATAGGCCCGCAAGGCGTGCATCTCGTCCAGACCGCAGCCGGGATGGGCGGCCATGAAGTAGTAGGTCAGAAATTGACGCCGGGGCAGACGGCGGTTGATCTCCTGGAACATTTCCAGGAAGGCCTCCAACTGGACGCGGCCGGGTTTTCCCATCAGGCGCAGCAGCGGGTCGTGGACATGCTCGGGGGCGATCTTGAGCTGGCCCGAGGTGTGGTGGCGCAGCAATTCTTCCAGGTAGCGCCGGCCGGAGCGCCGGTCCTGGAGGATCAGGTCGTAGCGCACGCCCGAGGCCACGAACACCCGGCGCACGCCGGGAATGGCCCGCAGGGCTTGCAACAGATCGATCTGGGGGCCGTGGTCGGCCGTCAGCCGCTGGCAGGCGCTGGGCGCGAGGCAGCCTTTTTTAGCGCAGGCCGCCGCCGAGCGTCGGCCGCAGCCCATGGCGTACATGTTGGCCGTGGGCCCGCCCACATCCGGGATGATCCCCTTGAAGTTCGGATGGCGTGCAATGGCCTCGGCCTCGCGCAGGATCGAGGCCTGGCTGCGCGACACCACCTGGCGGCCCTGGTGCACCGTGATGGCGCAGAAGCGGCACTCGCCAAAGCAGCCACGATGGGTCGTAATGGCAAAGGGGATGGTCTCCATGGCTGCCACCGGCCCCTGGCTTCTATAATAAGGATGGACCGCCCGGGCATAGGGCAACTCGTAAACGGCGTCCAGGAGCGCCGGTTCGGGCGGCAGGGCCGGCGGGTTGTGCACCAGGTAGCGCGTGTCCTGCTGCTGGACCAGGCGCCGGGCCGTGGCCGGATCGGCGTTTTCGTAAAACAGAGAGAACATGCGGCTGAAGGCCTCCTTGTCCCGAATCACCTCCGCATGCGGGGGCAGCAGTCCGTCGGGGGTTGGAAATCCTTCCACCAGCGGGGGCAGCTCCCGGCTGATGTAGCACAGCCCGCGCAGGTCGCGCACATCCTCCCGGCGCTGAAGTTTTTCGGCCAGGGCCACGACACTCTGGTCGGCCATGCCGTACAGCAGAAAATCGGCCTTGGCATCGAAGAGGATGGAGCGCCGCACCCCATCCGACCAGGCGTCATAATGGGAGATGCGCCGCAGGCTGGCCTCGATGCCGCCCAGCACGATGGGCACGGTCTGCTTGAAATGGCGGCGGATCAAATGGCTGTAGGCCAGCACGGCGCGGTCCGGCCGGCGGTCGTTGCGGCCGCCGGGGGCCATGTCGTCGCTGCGGCGGCGCCGGCCCGAAGCGGTGTAGTTGGCGATCATGGAGTCGACACAGCCGCCGCTGACGCCCCAGAAGAGCCGCGGCGCGCCCAGGCGGGCGATGTCGCGATCCGACTGGATGTCGGGCTGGGCGATGATGCCCACCCGAAAGCCGGCCTTGAGCAGCAGCCGGCCGACCACCGCCACGCCGATGTGGGGGGCGTCCAGATAGACATCGCCGGTCACCAGCACCACGTCCAACTCGGACCAACCCAGACGCCGGCACTCGTCGGGCGTGGTGGGCATGAAGCGGGGCATGGCAAGCAAAGATGACATCGTGACGCGCTCCTCGAAGTGGCGCCATCCTATTTCATGCCATCGAGGGCGTCAATTGCCGACCATCTGGAATTGCCTGCAAACCGTCAGCGCCCGGCCGGCCGCACGGAGTCGAGCACGGCGTCCCAGATAGCGAGCTTTTCATCCAGGTGGCCGGCCCGGCCCATCATGGTGATGATCATGTTGGGAGCATGGGCCGAATTCTTTTCACCGGGAAAATCCCACATGAAGTAGAGTGCCTGTTCACCGTCCTCCTCCTTGCCGCGGTAAACCACCTCTTCGCCCTTGAGGCCGGCCACGGTGCGCTTGCGGGTTCGAAACTTTTCGGCCTTGAAGCCCATGCCGGCCACGCTGGCCAGCATCTCGACCAGGCGGTCCTGCAACCCGACCTTGTACACCTCTTCCACCACATCGGTCTCCACGGTAATGATCAACTCGTCGTCCAGTGGATGCCCCTTGAAGGCGATGTCCACGCTCTCTTCGTACTCGAAGGGCAGGTCGATGGCACCGTAGCGCAGGTAGAAAGCATCCTTTCCCGGGATGACTTCGGCACGGCGGTTGGGTTGAGTGGGAGGGCGGTAAGCGCGGGCCAGCTCGATAGATTTATTGTACATAAAATCTTTGCCGGTAACTTTGCCGAAGCTTGTTATCCATAGATCACATGATCCAGTATGACGCAGGATATCCAAATATCCCTTTAAGGGAATACCTTCAAACTCTGTGCTATTTGGATCACCATAGTAGAAAGCCGCCTTAGCCCATTTGCCTATGCCATCAAAATCGCGCACCTCAATTAGCGCTTTCTCTTTACCTTCAGGGGGTTTCATCTGCTGTATTTCAGTAAGGCGCTCTTCCCATGAAGTTTTTGAGGCCTTTTGGGGGTCGCCCTCAGACCAGACAACCTCCTTTAGGTTTCGATTACGCATACTGTACCCGCCGCTAAATCGCATGCTGTTGGGGATGTCGATGACAAAACGGCCAGCGCCGTAGAGCATGATTTGCTCGCTGTTCCTGGGCATGGCTTTCTTCTCCATATTCTGGGTGCATCCCGCGGTCGGGATGAGGATGGCCAACAGCACGATGATGCCCCACCGGGCCATTAAATGCCGGTCTCTTTTTTGATTTTGAATTTGCATAGGTTCTCTATCGCTCGCAAGGTGATTTGTTGGGCCGTACGGGTGTTGTAGATCTTGTCATGTGACCGGCCGGCCGCCTTTTCGTCGCCGTCGTTGATCTCCACCGTTCCGTCGGGCCCTTTGGTGTAGCTCGGGGGTTTAGCCTGGAGCGCCCGGCCCGAACTGTCGGGCACCGTGCCATCGCCCAGACCTGCGGGCGGCGTCACGCTGTAGGCATAGACGGCTTGATTGGCCCACGGGGATCTTTCGGCCATCATGGGATCGTTCAGCCAGGGATCTTCGTTCAAATCGATGGGCCGATCTTGGTCGTCCCGCAAGTCGAAATAGACCTTGCCTTCGGCGCTTTTCATATAGGCCAGGTGTTGGCCAGGATGCTTGCGACAAGTAA
>JAKAFO010000047.1 GCA_021819735.1 Deltaproteobacteria bacterium | reverse complement strand
CTGGGGACAATGTGGCGATCACGGCCGAGCTGATTACGCCGATTGCCATGGAAAAAGAGCTGCGCTTTGCCATCCGCGAAGGCGGACGTACGGTCGGTGCCGGCGTGGTGAGCGAAATCATCGAGTAGAAAGATTGACCCATGATAATGAACGCCAAAATCAGAATTAGGTTGAAGGCTTACGATCACAAACTGTTGGATCAATCGGCCACGGACATCTTGGACACCGCCCGCAAGACCGGCGCCAAGGTGGTGGGGCCCATTCCCCTGCCGACCAAAATCAACAAGTTTTGTGTATTACGATCTCCGCACATCGATAAGAAGTCCCGGGAGCAGTTCGAAATGCGCACCCACAAAAGGCTGCTGGACATTCTCGAACCCACGCAGCAGACGGTGGATGCCCTGATGAAGCTGGACCTTTCTCCCGGTGTGGATGTGGAGATCAAACTGTAGGTAGGAATGACGAGCCATGAGCAAAGGACTGATCGGTAAAAAGCTGGGAATGACGAGCGTTTTCACGGCGGATGGGCAATATGTTCCGGTCACCGTGATTAAGGCCGGCCCTTGCGTGGTCACCCAGATCAAAACAGAGGCTGTTGACGGATATAATGCGCTGCAGTTGGGTTTCGCTGAGAAACGAGCGTCACGCACCAACAAGCCGGATCAAGGTCACTTCAGTAAGAGCGGCGGGCTTTGCTTTTATCTTGTGCGCGAAGTGGCCGTGGATGATCCGAGCGCCTATACCTTGGGCCAGAATCTGGGTCCGGACCTGTTTAACGTCGGGGAAAAAGTTGACGTGATCGGAACCAGCAAAGGCCGCGGATTCGCCGGTGTCGTTAAACGCCACAAATTCGGAGGTGGCCGCAAGACCCACGGCGGCAAATGCTTCCGCATTCCCGGCTCGATAGGCAGCAGTGCCTGGCCGTCAAAGGTTATTAAAGGCAAGAAGATGCCTGGCCACTATGGCACCGACCGCAAGACCATCCGGAACCTTGAAATCGTTGACGTTCGTCCAGAAGAGAATTTGATTCTGATCAAAGGCGCCGTCCCTGGTAGTCGGGACGGTATGGTTATGATCAAGAAGTTGAAAATCGCCAAGAAGTAATAACCGGTAGCCCGCCGCGGCAGCATTAATCCAAAAGACCCGCGGGTTCCGAACGAGGAAGAGTATGGCAACTGTAGACGTCATCAACATTGAGGGCAATAAAGTATCCCAGGCCGAGCTTCCGGATGCCATTTTTGACGTGCCGGTTAAAAAGTCCGTGCTGCACCAAGTGGTCATGGCGCAACTGGCAAAAAAGCGTGGCGGCAATGCCAACGTCAAGAATCGTCACGATGTGGCTGGTTCAACGCGCAAGCTTTACAAGCAAAAAGGCACCGGCCGTGCCCGGCGAGGGGATATAAAGTCGCCGTTGATGCGTGGCGGCGGTGTCATCTTTGGACCGCATCCGCGCTCCTACGAACAGAAAATTCCAAAGAAGGTGCGTCGGCTCGCCCTTAAAATGGCCCTGACATGCAAACTCAAAGAAGCCGAGCTGATGATTCTGGACAACTTCGATCTTTCCAAGATCAAGACCAAGGAATTCGTCCGTACGGTGGAAGCGCTTAAGGCGTACAACGCTCTGATCGTTACGGCCGAGCAGAACCTCAATCTTGAGCTTTCGTCCCGGAACGTCCCTGGGGTTAAAGTGATGCGGCTCGAAGGGCTGAATGTGTACGACATCCTTAAATACGAAAAGCTTGTTCTGCTTCAAGGTGCCATCCCGGGCATCGAAGGGAGATTGCTGGCATGATCAACTACGACATCATCAAACGGCCGATCATCTCCGAAAAGACCAATATCCAGAAAGAAAAGAGCAATCAGGTCACTTTCGAAGTCGATCCACGCGCCAACCGAATCGAGGTGCAGCGCGCGGTTGAAAAGATATTTAACGTGAAGGTAGCGGACATCCACACCATGCACGTGAGGGGAAAATACAAAAGGCGGGGACGCATTTTAGGTAAGCGCCGCAACTGGAAGAAGGCCATCGTTAAACTGATGCCGGGTGAGCGCATCGAATTCTTCGAAGGGGCCTAACGCTAGGAGCTATTAGAAATGGGAATCAAAAGAGTTCAACCGACATCGGCCGGTCGCAGATTTCAGACCTTCTACGATTTCGAGGAGATCACCAAGGATCGCCCCGAGCGAGGTCTTATCAAGATACGCAAATCCAGCGGTGGCCGAAATTCCTATGGCCGTGTAACCGCCCGACGACGCGGCGGCGGACACAAGCGTTATTATCGCATCATTGATTTCAAACGCGACAAGGACAGCATCCCTGCCAAGGTGGCGGCCATCGAATATGACCCGAACCGCAGCGCTCGTATCGCCTTACTGAATTACGTGGACGGCGAAAAGCGTTACATTCTTGCGCCTGCCAATCTGAAGGTGGGCGACGCAGTCATGTCAGGTCCCGAAGCGGATATAAAACCGGGAAATGCGCTGCCGTTAGCGAATATTCCCTTAGGTACGCACATCCACAATATCGAGTTGCGCCTCGGCAAGGGTGGACAGATAGTCCGGGCCGCGGGCACCTATGCTCAGTTGATGGCCAAGGAAGACCGCTACGCGCTAGTCAAATTGCCCTCTGGAGAAGTTCGGATGGTGTTACTAAAGTGCAAGGCAACCATCGGACAACTGGGTAATGTGGAGCATGAAAACCTCTCCCTGGGCAAAGCCGGTCGTAACCGTTGGTTAGGACGTCGTCCAAAAGTGCGCGGCGTTGCCATGAACCCGGTGGATCATCCCATGGGTGGTGGTGAAGGACGTTCGTCCGGTGGACGCCACCCCTGTTCACCATGGGGCATGCCCACCAAGGGGTATCGTACGCGCAACAATAAATCCAGCGATCGTTTTATCGTTAAACGCAGAAGGTAGTACTTGCGCGGCGTCGGAGCTGCAGAACGATCAGTTCTGGTCCGGCGCCTCAGCACAGGCATGGATGCACAGGAGAAGTTATGCCACGGTCATTGAAAAAAGGTCCGTTCATTGAAGACAGCTTGATGAAGAAAGTCGTGATCTCTCAAGAGACACGCAGCAATCGTGTCATCAAGACATGGTCAAGGCGTTCGACGATCGTGCCCGAGATGGTAGGGCTGACGCTGGCAGTTCATAATGGGCGCAAATTTATTCCCGTGTTCGTCACTGAAAACATGGTAGGGCATAAGCTCGGCGAGTTTTCGCCGACCCGGACCTTTTTCGGTCACGCTGCCGACAAGAAAACCAAAAAGAAATAGGCAAGGGTAGATAGGAGTAGCAGTCATGCAGGTTAAAGCAGTCGCCCGATATGTGCGCGTCTCGCCGCAAAAGGTGCGTTGGATGGCCGAAGCCATCAAAGGCAAGCCGGTGGAAAAGGCCTTGGCTACGATCAAATTCATGCCCCAAAAGGCCGCCGGCATCGTCGAGAAAGTGCTGCGCTCCGCAGTGGCCAATGCGGAACAGATGCCGGACGTCGATATTGACGATCTTGTGGTGAGCAATCTTATCGCCGACGGCGGACCTTTGCTCAAGCGTTTCGCAGCTCGTGCCCGCGGTCGCGGAACCCGCATCTTGAAAAGAACAAGCCATGTAACGGTGATCCTCACCGATGCGTCGTTGTAACCAGGAGGAGGTAAAAGCTTGGGCCAGAAAGTAAACCCCATTGGATTGAGGCTGGGTATCGTAAAAACATGGGAATCCCGGTGGTTCGCGGATAAAAAGTACGGCGAATATATTCAGCAGGATTCCAAACTGCGCAACTTTGTGAAGAAAAAGCTGTTTCATGCGGGAGTTTCCCGCATCGAGATAGAGCGCTCAGCCAAACGTATTCGACTCAGGATCTACACGGCGCGACCGGGAATCGTCATCGGGAAAAAAGGATCCGAGATCGAAAGGCTCAAGCAGGACATAGAAAAGACCGTCTCCCAAGAAGTTATGATCGATATCCAAGAGGTGCGCAAACCGGAAATTGACGCCCAGCTGGTAGCGGAAAATGTCGCCATGCAGATCGAAAGAAGAGTTGCTTTCCGTCGCGCGATGAAAAGAGGCGTCACTTCCGCCATGCGCTTTGGCGCTCAAGGAGTGAAGATCATCTGCTCCGGGCGCTTGGGAGGCGCGGAAATGGCTCGTCGTGAGTGGTATCGGGAAGGACGGGTGCCGCTGCATACTTTGCGCGCAGACATCGATTATGGGTTCACCGAAGCTCGCACGACCTATGGCGCCATCGGTGTAAAAGTATACATCTTCAAGGGAGAGATCCTTAAGAAGGAAGAACCGCAAGCTCAGGGGTAACCTGGGCGGATAGAAGCGGCCCAAACGCGTAGTCACCAGATGTGCTATTGCGTTGAACCAGGAGAGTGGTGGATATGCTAAGCCCGAAAAAGGTCAAGTTCCGCAAAATGATGAAAGGCAAAATGCGAGGCACGGCTCGTCGCGGCGCCGCCCTCAATTTTGGAGAATACGGACTTCAGGCCGTTGATTGCGGTTACATCAGCGCCAAACAGATAGAAGCAGCCCGTATCGCCATGACCCGACACGTCAAGCGTGGCGGAAAAATCTGGATTCGCATCTTTCCGGACAAGCCGTTGACCAAGAAGCCCGCCGAGGTCCGTATGGGTAAGGGCAAGGGCGCACCAGAAATGTGGGTCGCCGTCATTCGCCCGGGACTGGTGCTTTATGAAATGTCGGGCGTTACCAAAGAGATGGCCCAGGAAGCGCTTCGGTTGGCCGCTCACAAACTCTCGGTGAAGACCCGATTTGTGGAGAGGAGCGAAACAATATGAAGATCAGCGAAGTACGCGCGCTCAGTTCTGAAGAGTTGAAGCGCAAGCTGGGCGACCTGAAGCATGAGCTGTTCAACCTGCGCTTTCAAAAGGGGATCAGCCAGCTCGAGAACCCGCGCAAAATGAACCAGACCCGGAAAGATATCGCGCGTATAAACACGGTGCTCACCGAGTTGGCGCATAACCCCATGCAGACGAATAATTAGGGGCGCATATGGAAAAGACACGTGGAACAAAACGGCAGGTGGTCGGTACCATCGTCAGCAATAAAATGGACAAAACGGTGGTGGTCGTATCCGAGCGGTTGGTGAAGCATCCTTTGTATAAGAAGTTTATTCGGCGCCAGCACAAATATGTGGCCCACGATACGGCCAACGCCTGTGGCATCGGGGACCGGGTGCTCATCACCGAATCGAGACCTTTGAGCAAAACCAAGCGCTGGCGCGTCAGCCGTATCATCGAGAAAGCCGTCTAACCATAAAGGGATAAGAAGATGATTCAGAGCGAAACTAGACTAACTGTGGCAGACAATTCAGGCGCCCGCGTACTATACTGCATCAAGGTACTCGGGGGTTCCCGACGGCGATACGCCAGCCTGGGCGATGTGATCGTTGTTTCGGTTAAAGACGCCATTCCAAACGCCAAAGTGAAAAAAGGTGATGTGCATAAGGCCGTGGTTGTGCGAACTTCCAAAGAAGTCCGGCGGCCGGACGGATCCTATATTCGCTTTGACGACAATTCGGCTGTGCTGATTAACAACCAACGCGAACCTTTGGGAACCCGCATTTTCGGACCCGTGGCTCGCGAACTGCGCGCCAAACGTTTTATGAAAATCGTTTCGCTGGCCCCTGAGGTCATCTAGCGATGGAGTCAAGCCCCATGGAAAGATACAAGTGCAAACTCAAGAAAGATGACAAGGTCAAGGTCATTACCGGTAAAGACAACGGCAAGATCGGTAAAGTCCTCAAAGTGGACCGCAAAAAGCAACGCGTCTTGGTGGAACACGTCAACATGGTTAAGCGGCACAAGCGGCCTACGGCGCAGAATCGCCAGGGTGGCATCGTCGAGAGCGAAGCGCCGCTGGATTGGTCCAATGTCATGTTGATGTGCAACAAATGCGTTAAACCGGTCCGAATCAAGATGCAACAGCTCGAAGACGGCAAAAAGGTGCGCGTGTGCCGCAAATGCAATGAGCAGATCGACGCTTGATTGATCTCATCGCAGGCACCACTTGCGGAGGAGTGGAATGTCACAGCTTCAAACATACTATGAAGAGCAGGTCGTCCCGAAGCTCAAAGAAAAATTCAATTACGCCAATGTTCACCAGATCCCAAAACTGGAGAAGATCGTTCTGAACATGGGCTTGGGACAGGCCATCCAGAACATCAAGATTATTGATGCGGCGGTCGAAGAGCTGATGAGTATCGCCGGACAACGGCCGGTGGTAACCAGGGCCAAGAAATCCATTGCAGCATTCAAACTGCGTACCGGGATGCCCATCGGCGTGATGGTTACCCTGCGTCGTAAGCGTATGTTTGATTTTCTGAGTAAACTCGTCAATGTCGCTCTACCGCGCGTTCGTGACTTCAGGGGCGTCTCCCCTAAGGCTTTTGATGGGGCAGGCAATTACTCGCTGGGAATCAAAGAGCACATCATTTTCCCTGAGATCGACTACGATAAGATCGAAGATATCAAGGGAATGAACATCAGTATTGTGACCACAGCCAAGAGTGACGATGAAGGCCGGGAACTGCTAGGCTTGTTGGGGATGCCTTTCCGCAAATAGAGAGACCGTAAGGAGGAAGTTTTGGCTAAGACATCATTACGATTGAAAGCGCTGCGCAAGCCTAAGTTCAGCGTACGGGCCTATAACCGTTGCCCTCTGTGCGGTCGGCCGCGCGCATTTATCCGAAAATTCGGGATTTGCCGTATCTGTTTTCGCAATATGGCATCCCAGGGCAAATTGCCGGGTGTGGTCAAATCGAGCTGGTAGGCGACACGCATTACGCGAAATCACCGGCTAGCAAATAGTGCATAAGACTTTTTTAGTAAACGGAGAATAAGATGGCGATCACCGATCCAATTGCCGACATGCTGACCCGGATCCGCAACGCCGGTAAAGCGAAAATGAACAGCGTAGATATCCCCGGCTCCAAGATCAAGACCGAGCTTGCAAAGGTCATGAAGAGCGAAGGGTTTATCCGCAACTACAAGTTCATCAAAGACGGCAAGCAGGGGATACTGAGAGTCTATTTGAAGTACGGGGACAATCAGTCCCACGTGATCTTCGAAATGCGGAGCGTAAGCAAACCGTCCCGTCGTATCTATTCGGGCGCCAGCGATGTGAAGCCCATCTACAACGGCATGGGCATCGCTATTTTGTCGACTTCCAAAGGTATCCTTACCGACAAGCAAGCGCGGAAAGAAAACGTCGGCGGCGAAGTCCTCTGCACCATGTTCTAAGCGTAGACAACGACTTAGGTGCAGATACGAAGAAGAAGCGAAACCGAACATGATCCATACCGGTGTCTGTCGAAGGCAGTTGGCCTAGGCAGCCGAAAGTATGACAGAGGTGGAGAAGATGTCGCGAGTAGGTAAAAAGCCAATCCAGGTGCCCGAAAAAACCATGGTCTCGGTAAAAGACGGAATGGTAACGGTCCAGGGGAAAAATGGCAAATTGACGCACAGCATGCACCCTGCCATCGATCTGAAGATAGAAAAAGATCGGATTGATGTCACCATGAAGATCGATGACCGAAAAACCCGCGCGCTTCAGGGCATGACCCGCAGCATCGTTGCCAGCATGGTGAAGGGCGTCAGTAAAGGCTATGAGCGGGTGCTTGAGATCAACGGCATCGGTTACCGTGCCGAATCCAAAGGCAAGAGCCTTTTGTTCAACTTGGGATTTTCGCATCCCGTCAGTTTCCCATTGCCGGAAGGCATCACGGCCGCCGTTGAAAAGAACAACGTTGTAAAACTGGCTGGCATCGACAAGCACCTCCTGGGGCAGACTGCGGCGCGTATTCGTCAGTTGCGGCCACCTGAGCCCTACAAGGGAAAAGGCATCAAATACGCTGAAGAGCATATTCAGCGCAAGGCCGGCAAAACCGGAACAAAGTAAAATCTGCAAGCTGTTGTGCATGCGTTTGCAGAAGACCTTATCTTAATGGCGTTCTCAAAGAACGCAGGTGGGGATCATCATGAGTACTACAAAATCAAAGTTAGTCGCACGAGCAAAGCGCAAGACGCGCATCCGCAAGAAGATTTCAGGAACGCCCGAAAGACCGCGGTTGACCGTGTTCAGAAGCGCGCGTCACGTATACGCTCAGATCATCGATGACCGGGCCGGCAGCACCTTGGTAACAGCGTCGAGTGTCGAGGGTTCGTTTAAAGAGCAGCCTAAATTTGCGAGCAAGGTGGCTGTAGCGGCTTTCATCGGCAAACTCGTCGCACAGCGCGCTTTGGAAAAGGGCATCAAGAAAGTTGTCTTTGATCGGAACGGTTTCTTGTATCATGGTCGAGTTAAAGCCGTATCGGACGGAGCAAGAGAAGCAGGCCTGGACTTCTAGTTTTAGTCTGGGGGCGCAACGCGCATAAGGAGGAAAGCCCTTGTTTAAGCAAGAAATTGATGAAACCCAATTAATCGACAAAGTCGTCCATATCAGCCGCGTGGCTAAAGTCGTTAAAGGTGGACGGCGTTTTAGCTTCAGTGCCATTGTCGTGGTCGGCGACGGCCGAGGCAATGTGGGCTGCGGACTAGGGAAGGCGGGGGAAGTACCCGAGGCAATTCGCAAGGGAGTCGAAAAAGCCAAAAAGAACATGATTCAGGTGCCGGTAAAAGAAGGCACTATTCCGTATCAGGTCGTCGGCCGGTTCGGCGCCGGACGGGTTATGCTAAAACCTGCTATGGTCGGAACAGGTGTGATCGCCGGTGGCGCCGTGCGTGCCGTTCTCGAAGCAGTCGGTATCCAGAACATCCTGACCAAATGCATGGGAACCAGCAACCCTCACAATGTGGTGAAGGCGACCATTGAAGGCTTACGAAATCTGCAAAGCACGGAACAAGTGGCTGCGCGGCGCGGACTGCAAGCGGCCGACCTTAGATAGATAGGAACGACGCACATGGCTGGTAAAATAAAGGTGACCTTGAAAAGAAGCATGATCGGCCGGCCCGAAAAGCATCGCGAAGTGCTGCGGGGCATGGGCCTTACCAAAATGAACAAGACAGTCCAGTTGGAAAATACGCCGGCCATCCGGGGTATGATTCAAAAGGTATCGCACCTGGTAGAGGCTGAGGAGATCAAGCCATGAAGTTGCATGAACTGAAACCGGCCAAGGGAGCAACCAAGGAGCGGCAGCGCAAAGGCCGCGGGGTAGGATCCGGTTGGGGTAAAACCGCAGGTCGCGGCTCTAAGGGACAAAATGCCAGAAGTGGAGTCGGCATTCGGCCAGGCTGGGAAGGTGGCCAGATGCCTTTGCACCGCAGGCTGCCCAAACGCGGATTTACCAATATTTTCAAAAAAGAATTCGCGATCGTGAATGTGAGCGACCTTGCGCGTTTCGATGCCGGCATGCTGGTCGATGAAGCTGCGCTGGTGAGGATCGGCTTACTCAAGGGGCGCCACGACGGAATCAAGTTGCTTGGTCATGGCGATATCGGTGTGGCCCTAACGGTTAAACTCAACGCCATCAGCCGCAGCGCTAAGGAAAAAATCGAAGCGGCCGGAGGCAGTGTAGAGGTAATCTAATGGTCGGCAGCGGATTCGGAAATGTTTTCAAGATCCCTGAACTGCGCAAGCGTCTCTTTTACACTGCCGCGCTATTGGCCGTGTATCGCATTGGCGTGTATGTGCCGACTCCAGGCGTCGACGCCGCAGCATTAAAATCCTATTTCGATGCCATGCAGGGTACGATCTTTGGGGTTTTCAACATGTTTACCGGCGGCGCGTTGGAGCAGTTGTCGGTATTTGCCTTGGGTATTATGCCCTACATCAGCGCCTCGATCATCCTGCAATTGTTGACCATGGTGGTTCCCCATCTGGAAGAGCTGAAGAAAGAGGGGGAACAAGGCCAAAAAAAGATCACTCAATACACGCGCTATGGCACCATCGTATTGAGCATCATCCAAGGGCTTGGCATTGCCATCGGCTTGGAGGGAATGCAATCGCCTACGGGCGCGGCGGTGGTCTTCGACGGCGGCTGGGACTTCCGGCTGATGACCGTCATTACGCTTACGGCCGGAACGGCCTTCATTATGTGGCTGGGAGAGCAGATTACCGAGCGCGGCATTGGCAATGGCATTTCCTTGATCATATTTGCAGGTATCGTTGCGCGCATGCCCGGCGCCGTAGCCAACACGCTTCGTCTGGTGCAGCAGGAGGAGATGGGGATCTTTACGCTGATTGTAATCACGATCTTCATGGTCTTGGTAATCGGCATCATTATTTTCGTCGAGCAGGGGCAACGACGCATCCCGGTCCAATACGCTAAGCGCGTTGTCGGAAGACGGATGTACGGCGGACAAAGCACCCATCTGCCGCTTAAGATCAATTCGGCCGGTGTTATACCTCCAATATTTGCGTCGTCGATCATTATGTTCCCGGCCACCATCGCCCAATTCGCGCAAGTTTCATGGTTGAAGAGCATCGCGGACGCCTTTAACCCGGGCAGCCTCTGGTACAGTTTGCTTTACGTTGCTTTCATCATTTTTTTCTGCTACTTCTACACGGCTGTGACTTTTAACCCGGTGGATGTGGCCGAAAATATGAAAAAACATGGCGGCTTCATTCCTGGTATCCGCCCGGGGAAGCGTACTGCCGACTACATCGACCGAGTGCTTACCCGGATCACCCTTGGTGGCGCTGTCTATGTCTCTTTAGTTTGCGTGCTGCCAACTTTGTTGATCGCCAAGGCCCATGTCCCTTTCTATTTTGGAGGGACGGCATTGTTAATCGTTGTCGGCGTAGCCATAGACACCATCGCCCAGATGGAGTCGCATATGCTGACGCGGCACTACGAAGGCTTTCTGAAAAAAGGCAGCATCAAAGGTCGCAGATAATTTGCGCTGTCCATTTTGGGAGTCGATGACAGGTAGTTAGATAAGGACCAGGGGGATCGATGGCCAAGGAAGAGCCGATACGGGTAGAAGGTATCGTTTTAGAAACGCTGCCCAATGCCATGTTCAAAGTGGAGCTGGAGAACAAGCATCAAGTCCTGGCCCACATCAGCGGCAAAATGCGCATGCATTTCATAAAAATTCTTCCTGGCGACAAAGTCACGGTTGAGTTATCGCCTTATGATCTGAGTCGCGGCAGGATCACTTATCGGTCAAAATAGATTTATCTATAATTTCAGCGGCGCGGAGCACGCGAGTGATTTTAAGCCGGACCAATGAGCATAGGAGTTAAGGCAATGAAGGTCAGGACGTCCATAAAGAAAATATGCAGCAAATGTAAAATTGTTCGCCGAAAAGGCGTATTAAGAGTCATTTGCGAAAACAAGCGTCATAAGCAAAGACAAGGTTAAGCGTTTTGATGTTTTAGAGGAGGATTCGCTTTGGCACGAATTGCGGGTGTAGACTTACCTAGGCGCAAAAGGATCGAAATCGGACTGACCTATATTTACGGGATAGGTCGCGCCATGTCCAACAGAATTCTAAAAGATTCGAATGTCGATCCCAACACTCTCACCGACGATCTGACGGATGCTGAAGTCAATAACATCCGTAAGGTGATCGATGGCACATGTAAGGTAGAGGGCGAGCTGCGCACAGAAATTTCCATGAACATCAAGCGTCTCATGGACCTGGGGTGCTATCGCGGGCTTCGTCACCGGCGCGGTTTGCCGGTCAATGGACAAAGGACGAAGACCAATGCGCGCACGCGCAAAGGTCCGAAACGCTCCGCCATCAAGAAAAAAGGCGCAGTTAAGAAGAAATAGAATCGAATGCTTTGAGGATATAGCAAATGCCGAAAAAGACGCGTACCAAGAAAAAAGAGAAGAAGAATGTAGCCAATGGTGTCGTGCACATTCAATCGACGTTCAACAACACCATTGTCACTATCAGCGACACCGCCGGCAATGTGGTCTCCTGGTCCAGCTCGGGCGTAATGGGTTTTAAGGGATCTCGAAAAAGCACCCCCTTTGCCGCCCAGCTCACGGCTGAAGACGCTGCCAAAAAAGCGATTGAGCATGGTATGCGCAATGTGGAGGTCTACGTGAAAGGCCCGGGAGCTGGTAGAGAATCAGCCCTGCGTTCATTGCAGGCCGCTGGCTTTAATGTCACGCAGATTAAGGATGTAACGCCCATTCCGCACAATGGCTGCCGTCCCCCGAAACGTCGCCGGGTTTGATGTACGGACCGTGAGTGAATGCGGCTCGATCAATACAGAAAGCCGCTGACTGAGTTCGCCGTGGGCAATGTGGCCCGGGCGCGTAAGCATCCGCCCGCCGGCGGCAAAAGGCCAAGTCAGCACTTTGGACATGGTCGCCGGCACTTGAATGGCCGACATGGCATTTAAAAAATAAGCAAACATGCTACATTGCTAAAGGAGGCAATTTTGGCACGCTATACTGGTTCGGTCTGCAGAATATGCCGAAGAGAAAATCTCAAACTATTTCTCAAAGGTGATCGTTGTTACTCTGAAAAGTGCGCTTTCGACCGTCGCAGCTATGTTCCTGGCGAGCATGGACAGCGGCGTCGTGGGAAAACGTCCGATTATGGCGTTCAATTGCGCGAAAAACAAAAAGTCAAACGCATGTACGGTCTCTCTGAGAAGCAGTTCCACCTGTGTTTTCAGACCGCTGACCGGCAGAAAGGGATTACAGGCACCAACTTGCTTGTTCTCCTGGAAAGACGCCTGGATAATGTGGTTTACCGGCTCGGCTTTGCCAATTCGAGAACCCAAGGCAGACACTTCGTACGGCACAATCATTTCAAGGTAAATGGGAAAACTGTTAACATCCCATCTTACTTGATCAAGGTTGGCGATGAAATCAGCGTTGGAGAAAAGAGCAAGGAAGTGCAGGCCATCAATGAATCGCTGGACGCTGTCGTACGGCGCGGTGTTCCCCAATGGCTGGAGCTGGAACGTACGCAACTCAAGGGCGTTGTGAAGAGCTACCCCGCTCGCGATGATCTGACCATGCCAATGATGGAACAGTTGATCGTCGAGTTGTACTCCAAGTAATTCGCGAACAGCGATGTGGGTACAGAAATAGAGGCCTAAACCTTTAATAATCCCAAAGGCTGGAGAATGGGTATGCCATCAAATGAACTTATGTACGTGAACTGGCGCGAGATGATCAAGCCGGAAAAGGTGCAAGTATCCAGCACGCCCACTTATGGGAAGTTCGTGTGTGAGCCTCTGGAAAGAGGCTATGGTATCACCATGGGCAACACACTGCGGCGCGTCATTCTCTCTTCGCTGCATGGCGCCGCGATCACCTCCGTACGCATCGAGGATGTTCAGCACGAGTTCAGCGTCATTCCCGGCGTGTTGGAAGATATATCTGAAATTATTTTAAATTTGAAGCAGGTACGCTTGAGAGCGAAAGATTTTCAACCACGCAAGCTGACATGCAATGTCAAGGGAGAGGGGGTTGTCACCGCGGGGCAGTTTAACAGCCCCGACGGCGCAGTGGAAATCTTGAATCCCGAGCTGCATATCGCCACGCTTTCGCCCGGTAGTAAATTGATTATGGAGATGGTTGTCCGCGTGGGCAAAGGCTATGCGCTTTCGGAAGCCAACAAGGAAGAAGATGCGCCTATAGGCACCATCCCCATCGATGCGGTATTTTCTCCGATCAAACGCGTTAACTACGTAGTGGGCAATGCGCGCGTTGGGCAACGCACCGATTACGACAAGCTGACACTGGAAGTATGGACCGACGGAAGTATTACACCTGAAGATGCGGTTGCTTACGCCGCTAAAATCTTCAAAGATCAGATGTCCATTTTCATCACCTTCGATGAAGAGACCGTTCCTGAAAGCACAAGCAAAGCCGGCGAAGAAGAATCCGCCATTTTTAACGACAACCTTTATCGAAGCGTCGATGAACTGGAACTTTCGGTGCGTAGCGCTAATTGTTTGAAAAACGCCGAAATTCATAAGATATACCAACTGGTTCAAAAAACCGAGAACGAGATGCTCAAGACCAAAAACTTCGGGCGCAAGTCCCTCAACGAAATCAAAGAGGTTTTGACGGAGATGGGCCTTTCTTTGGGCATGAAACTCGAAGGTTTCGAAGCGCCGATCGAAGACGTTGAAGACGAAGAAGAAGGGGAGTAACATTATCCATGAGACATAAAAGAGCAGGAGTAAAACTCAATCGTACGACCAGCCATCGGCAGGCCATGTTTCGCAATATGGTGACCTCCTTATTTAAGCATGATCGGATTCGCACCACCGATATTAAAGCCAAGGAACTGCGTCGATGGGCCGACCAGATTATCACCCTGGCCAAGCGCGGTGATCTGCATGCTCGGCGGCAAGTCCTGGCCATTGTCAGGGAGAAGGATGTCGTCCACAGTCTCTTTGCCGATGCCGAGAAACGTTTCGGCAGCCTGCACGGCGGTTACACACGTATCGTCAAGATCGGACCGCGCCCGGGCGACAATGCCCCCATGTCCATCATCGAGCTGATTTCACTCGAGGAAAAGCCCAAAAAGGCCAAGAAGAAGAGTAAAACCGCTGACACGAAAAGCGTAACGGAGCAAGCCGCAAAAGGCTCAGTAGATAAAACGCCTCAAAGCGAACCTGAAGCGTCGAAAGAAGTACATAAAGCCGATGCCGATAGCGGCCAGGAAGCTGAGCTTGGCAATGAGACAACGGAACCGGCCGGCGGCGAAGAAACCGCTAAGCCCCAAGCATAAAGCCGAATTATCGTAAAAATACCCAAGGCCTCTTTCCGCTCGCGGGAAAGAGGCCTTTTTTCATCCCGTCCGTGCCTTGTGCCCGTCTGGAAGTGATCGCAGGATGCATTTGCCAGATGGACACTAAGCTTGAATCCTTCACCATAATTTGACATAGTATCAGGCAATAGACCCGCGTGCTTCAAGGCTGAGTGCTCTATGTACAACACCTATTTCGGATTCAGGGAAAAACCTTTCAAGCTGGTTCCAAACCCGGATTTCTTGTACCTGAGCAAGAATCATGAGATCGCCTTGGCGCATTTGAGCTACGCTGTCAGTCAGGGAGATGGTTTCGTCGTCATTACCGGTGAAGTCGGTACCGGCAAGACCACCCTTTGCCGTATTTTTTTGGAACGCTTGGAAGAAGGTATCGAGTCCGCCTATATTTTCAATCCTCGTCTGGACTCGGTCCAGTTACTCACCACGATCTGCAACGAATTTGGGATTCGCACCAATTCCAATAATTTGAAGCAACTGCTGGACGTCATCAACGGCTACCTGATCATGAAAAACAAGGCCGGCCGTAAGGTAATCCTGCTCATCGACGAAGCCCAAAATCTAAGCATCGAAAACCTGGAAATGGTGCGTATGCTTTCCAATCTGGAAACAACGCGCAATAAGCTGCTTCAAATAATTCTGGTCGGACAACCCGAACTGGGAGAGATGCTCGATTCCTATGAACTGCGGCAGTTGGCGCAGCGGATCTCGCTGAGCGCCCATCTAACCCCACTGACAAACGCGGAAACAGCCGGTTATATTGAGCACCGAATCCTGATCGCCGCCCAACGCCAACTGGATTTATTTACCCCCAGGGCTTGCCGCCTGATCCATAAGTTCTCGAGCGGGATTCCGCGCAAGATCAACATCGCGGCCGACCGGGCCTTGCTTACAGCCTACAGCCTCAATCGAGCCAAAGTAACCGCAGGCGTGGCCAAGATCGCCATCGAGGAATTAATGTCCAGCCGCACGCCCACACCTGCGGGGAATTCCGCCAGAACCCGCCGCACGATGCTGTGGGCCGTGGTCACATGCAGTTTATTTTTAATGGTAGCAGTGGTTTATGCTAAACGCGATGTGCTATTGAAGGGTGCACTGCAATTCAATACGGCGGCCGATTCTGGTCAGGCCACAACCGGCACCCAAAAGGTGCGCACCTATAAGATCCAAACTTACCCACCCGCCATAACCCCGGCAGTTTCCGCCAATCCCTCCTCAGGCCTGGCCCCACCGGGTGAGAACGCTCCGGAAGCTCCCGGCCCGTCCATTGTTTTGGCGGAGGCTATCAATACGCTGGAACATGAAAGCTCTCGTTTAGACGCGATGAAGTTCGTACTCCAAAAATGGCAACAGGCGCCGCCCAGCGCCTATCAGTTGCCTCCAATGGCCATCGACCCGGAATATTTCGAAATCGCCGCGCACCAATATGGATTGCGGATGTATACCGTGGAGTCCGATTGGGCGCTGGTGAAGCAGTTGAATCTACCGGCCATCATCACCATTAAAAAACATCGTTCGGCGGAACTCGTCTACCTGGCCATGGTCGGATGGTCCGGCGGGCAAATCCAATTGGCCAGCAGCGGTCGCCGTGGGCTTGTTCAGACCGATCTTGAAAGCTTGCTGCCGCATACCCAGGGAACGGTTTACGTTTACTGGAAAAACACGCTTGGCTTCGATCCGGTCATTAATGGCAACGCCCCCCCCCAGGCGATCCAGGCGGTCAAAAAAATGTTAAGACAGATCGGCTATGAGAAGCTGAGCCAGGAAGCTGTTTATGATCGAGCCACCGAAAAAGCCATTCTGGATTTTCAACTGCGGCACAGCCTGACACCCGATGGCTTGGTGGGTTCATTGACCAAAATTTTTTTGATTAATGAAGCCGAATACAGCGACAGCGCAGTAGATCGCCCGCGACTATACGGCGATTCCGAGGGAAGAGAGGGCGTGTGAGCACCATTCTGAAATCTTTAAAGAAGCTTGAGAAAGAGAAAGAAGGACCGACTATATTTGTCCCCGCACCGGCCCTGATCACGGGTGCCGGAGCCCACCAAGCCATTCATCGTTCGGTTCGATTTGCCTGGTTAAAGGGCCGTATCCATCGGTGGAGCCTCATTGGGGCCGCAATCATAGTGGTGTGCGCAATCGTTCTCTACGCCTTCAATGGGACCAGTCCGTCGAAGCCGCCAATGGCCGCGGCGCCCAAACCAAGTGTTCAGCCCGTGCCCAAAATCGAACCCCAACCGTCGTTGACAGCCTCCCTACCTGAGGAAACACCGCCCGTACCCATCGAGGCGACTGAGGCTGAGACGATGAGAGAGAACCTGCCGCAAACCGGCCAAACGGCAGCCAACGTCACCATGTTGCCTATGCCTGTAGCCCAGCGGCCCGAAACGGGGCCTGTGGCCATATCGCCACCTGTGGCGCCACCGCCTCTGCCAAAAGATGGTTTCGAAGCATTGAGCCAAAAGCCGGCCCCTTCCACCATGGGCGCAGTTCCTGTTCAGCAGCGGCGGCCCCAAGCCAAACCGGCCCAAGCACAAGCTGCCGCTGCCGCGAAACCCAAGCCCAAGCCCATGCCCGGCCCCGCCGTTTTTTCCGAAGAGTCTCTTCCCGGTGGCTTGGGACCTTTGACCCAGGCAGCACCTGTGGCGCCTGCGCCAATACCGTCAGAAACCGCTGGGGCTGAGATACCCAAAGCGACCAAGACCGGTCTGGACCCGGCAAGTGAGCCTTCCGGCAACCCGCCCCCTGCGCAACCCCAAATCACGCGCCCAACAACGCCGTCCAAGCCCCAAGAGGCCGCTTTTGCCGGGGCCGAACGCCTGACGGACGGCTCTTTGAAAGTGCAAGCCATCGTTTTTGCGCCTGCCGCCGAAGAACGCATGGCGGTGGTGAACAATACAATCGTTCGCGAAGGCTCGGCTATCCAGAATTATACCATTGTCGGTATTGGCGAAGAGAACATCTTCGTCCGTGAAGGTCAGGGGCGACTGCTGAAAGTGCCTTTCGGAAAGCCATGAACGCCCTTCCGGCGTTGCCGGTAACGCTCTTCCCGCCTTATGCTGCAAGCCTTTCGATGGAATTGGATGTTGATTTGACGCCACGTTTGGGTTAAGTCGATAAGTGTTTCATCGTCGCGTCACACTTACAAAAACTTTCACACGCCAGGAGTCCAGGCCTCCATGGATGCGTCCCAGGTTATCAAAGATAAAGTCGTCCTGGTGGTGGATGATCAGCCCGATGTGCTCGATACCGTTACCGACGTTCTAGAAGGGTGCCTGGTCACCAAAGCCAGGGATTTCGAAACGGCGCGGCAGTATTTGATGAGCTTTACTTACGATGTCGTTATCTTGGACATCATGGGGGTCGACGGCTTCGAACTGCTCAAAATTTCGGTCAAGCGCGGATTTCCAACCGTTATGCTGACCGCCTACGCGTTGACCCCCGAAGCCCTGGAACAATCCATCCGCCTGGGCGCCGTCAGCTTCCTGCCCAAAGAAAAAATGAGCGAGTTGGATGAATTTGTGGCCGACGTGGTGATCGGCGGTAACAAACCCGTTTGGGACAAGCTGTTTCATAAGCTCGGGCACCTGTTCAACAAACGTTTCGGCCCCGATTGGCGGGAACGCAATGAATTTTTCAAGGCCTTCGAGCAGTCGTTGCGCCGAGAGAAAAGAGAAGACCGCGACTGATCCACAAAGTTGTTCTGCGTTCATCCAGGGGGATGAAACGCGATAGACACAATCGGACAGAGGGCGCTGGGGTGCACCCCACCGAGGGTCCGATCAACCAAGGAGGATGATGATGGTAAAAAAAGTGGCGATTGTTTTTCTGGTGTGTCTTGCAATCTGCGGATGGGCCATCCAACCGGCGTTGGCAGAGTATACGGTGGGCGCCATCTTTTCGGTGACCGGCGGTGCCTCGTTCCTGGGCGATCCGGAGAAGAAGACCGCCGAGATGGTGGTGGAAAAGATCAACAAGGCGGGCGGCATCAATGGCCAGCAGGTTAAATTAATCGTCTATGACGACGAGAGCGATGCCACAAAGTGCAACCTGCTGGCGAAGAAGTTGATCACCCAGGACAAGGTGGTGGCGGTGATCGGACCATCGGTGAGCGGGCTGAGCCTGGCGGTGGTGCCGGTCTTCGAAAAGGAACAGACCCCGCTGATCTCCTGTGCCGCCAGCTACAAAATCGTTCACGACGATAAGACCGGCAAACCCTATCCCTGGATCTTCAAGACCCCCCAGTCGGACAGCCTGGCCGTGGAGGCCATTTATACCCAGATGCAGAAGATGGGCATCAGCAAAATCGCCATCATCAGCGTCACCGAAGCATTCGGCGCCAGCGGTCGCGAGGAATTGCTGCGTTTGGCCCCGACCTACAAGATCGAGATCGTCGCCGACGAGAAGTACGGCCCCAAAGACACCGACATGATGGCGCAATTGACCAAGATCAAAGGTTTGGCCCCCCAGGCCATCATCAACTGGTCGGTGGGCCCCTCCCAGGTTACCGTGGTGCGTAACTGGCGTGACTTGGGCATGGAGAAGATCACCTTCTTCCAGAGCCATGGCTTCGGCAGCCGCAAGAACATCGAGCTGGCCGCCGGCGCCGCCGAAGGCGTTTTCTGCCCCCTGGGCGCCTGCAATATCGCCGAACTGCTGCCGGCCGGTCATCCCCAGAAGCAGGTCACCATGGAGTACATGAACGACTACAAGGCCAAGTACAACGAGCCGCTCAGCTCGTTCGGCGGTCATGCCTGGGATGCCATGAGCCTGTTGGCCGATGCCCTCAAGGCCGTGGGGCCGGATAAAGCCAAGATCCGCGCTTACCTGGAGACCAAGAAGGGTTTCGTGGGCCAGCACGGCGTGTTTAACTTCTCCGCCGACGACCACAACGGTCTGACCAAGGAGGCGTTCCAGATGGTGGTGGTTAAGGGCAAAGACTGGGCGCTGGCCAATTAACCGCTTTTGCATCGATTACTTCTTTCCAAGGGTGGTCGTCGGACCACCCTTGGTTTGTGGTTGAAACGCATCCGCTAATGGAATCATTTCCCTTCGTCAATCAACTGCTCCAGTTCCTCGTCACCGGTCTGACCGTCGGCGCGATTTACGCCATGGTGGCCATCGGCTTTAACATTATCTACAACGTCACCGAGATTATCAACCTGGCCCAGGGCGAGTTCGTCATGCTTGGCGGCCTGGTCATGGTCTCCGTGCATGTTTCGCTGGGATTGCCCCTGCTCCTGGCTTTCCCGGTCACCGTGCTCGTGGTCACCCTGGTGGGAATCCTGCTCGACCGCCTGGCCATCCGGCCCATCCGCAAGCCTTCGGTGATGACCCTGATCATCGCCACCGTGGCGGCCTCGATCATCATCAAGGGGCTGGCCATGATCATCTGGGGCAAGTCCCCATACGATCTTCCGGCTTTCTCGGGCCGCACGCCCATCGACATCGGCGGCGTGATCATCCAACCCCAATACTTGTGGGTAATCGGCTTTCTGGTGGCGGTGGCCGCAGGCTTGACCTTGTTCTTCAATCGCACCATCCTGGGCAAGGCCATGGGCGCCTGTGCCGACAATCCCGACGCGGCCCGCCTGGTGGGCATCAATGTGCGCCATATGGTGCTGCTCTCCTTCGCGCTTTCGGCCGCCATCGGGGCCGTGGCCGGGCTGACCCTGACGCCCATCGCCCTCATGGATTACGATCGGGGCGCCATGCTCGCCATCAAGGGGTTCGGCGCGGCCATTCTGGGCGGACTGGGCAGTTTTCCAGGCGCCATACTGGGCGGACTGATCCTGGGTCTGATCGAATCGCTCAGCGCGGGCATGCTGGCCTCCGGCTACAAGGATGCATACGCCCTTATCATCTTGCTGGCCGTGCTCTTCATCCGGCCCAGCGGCATTCTGGGCAATCTGGAAGTGACCCGCTTTAAAAGGTTTTGACTATGCTGCGGATTCGTAAAGCGCCCATGCTGGCAGGGGCGCTGCTCATACTCGTTTTCCCCTGGATCGCCTCGCGGGTGCCGGCCATATCCCACTATCCGGACTTGATGGTTTTCGCCGGCGTCTATGCGTTGATTACCATCGGCCTGAGCCTGTTGATGGGATATGCCGGGCAGATCTCCCTGGGCCATGCGGCCTTTTTCGGCATCGGCGCCTATGTCTCCGGCGTGCTGACCACCCAGTACGGCGTCAATGCCTGGCTGGCAATGCTGCTGGGCGCGCTGGCCGCCGCGATCGTGGCCGTGGCCATCGGCGCCCCTTCGTTAAAACTGCGGGGACACTACCTGGCCATGGCCACCCTGGCCTTCGGTATCATCGTCAACATCGTCTTCCGGGAAGAGGCGCGCTGGACCGGCGGCCCGGACGGGATGGTGGGCATTTCCGGCCTGACCGTTTTCGGCTATGCCCTCGACAGCGCCGGCAAATACTACTACCTCGTGTGGGGCATCGTGGCGGCCGTGTTCCTCTTCACCGTCAACCTGATCCAATCGCCGGCCGGCCGGGCCTTGCGCGCCATTCACGCCAGTGAGGCGGCCTCTGCCGCCATGGGCATCCCCATTGCAAGATACAAGGTCATCGTCTTCACCTTTTCGGCCGTGCTGGCCGCCCTGGCCGGCAGCCTCTATGCCCACTACATGAACTTCATCAATCCCGCCACCTTCGATCTTTTCTTCTCCATCAAGCTGATCATCATGATCGCCCTGGGAGGGATGCACAGCATTTGGGGCGCAATTATCGGCGCCATCATCGTCGCCTTTCTGAGCCTGGAGTGGTTGCACTATTTCGAGGAGTTCGAAATCGTGGTTTACGGCGCGATCCTGTTGCTGGTCACCATCTTTTTGCCCGAAGGACTATCGGGGGCGCCGGCCAAGCTCATGGCGCGGATGAGGAGATAAGCCGTGGCGGCAGAATCAGTCAACGATCCGATCCTGGAAATTGAAGAGCTGGTCATGGCCTTCGGCGGACTGACCGCCCTGATGAACATCAACCTGCGCGTGCCCCGGGGCAAGATCAAGGCCGTCATCGGTCCCAACGGCGCAGGCAAAACCACGCTCTTCAACATCATCACCGGCGTCTTTCCGCCCACCGAGGGCCTGATCCGCTTCAACGGCCAAACCATCAGCGACCGCAAGCCCCATCAGATCGCCGAATTGGGAATATCACGGACATTTCAGACCGTGGAGCTCTTTAACAACATGACGGTGCTGGAAAATGTGATGACCGGCCGCCACCTGCGCATCCGCAGCCCCTTTTTCGGTTGCGGGCTGGCGCTGCCCAGCCTGCGTCGCCAGGAAAAGAGCCTCCAGGAAGAGGCCATGGCCCTGCTGGATTTCATCGGTCTGGCGGCCAAGAGCGAGATCATGGCCGATGCCTTGCCCCTGGGCGAGCGCAAAATTCTCGAGATCGGCCGCGCCCTGGCCACCGAGCCGCAACTGGTCTGCCTGGACGAACCGGCCGCCGGCCTCAACGAAACCGAAACCGAAACCGCCGCGCATCTGATCCAAGCCATCCGCCAAAAAGGGATCACCGTGCTGCTGGTCGAGCACGACATGAAAATGATCATGGATATCTCCGACGAGATCACCGTGCTCAACTATGGGGAAAAAATCGCCGAAGGCACGCCCAAGGAGATTCAGCGCAACCCCCTGGTCATCGAAGCCTATCTGGGACAGGGCGGCGGATTTGAAATCGGATGAAAGCGGAAAATTAACGTTGAAAGTTTCGCATCGGAAGCAGTAAAGTTGATCGCATATGCTTGAAATCGAAAAACTCAGCGCCGGATACGGCCCCATTCCCGCCATTCGCGAGATTTCCCTGGCGGTGC
>JAKAFO010000351.1 GCA_021819735.1 Deltaproteobacteria bacterium | reverse complement strand
TACACGGGCGTCGGCGCGGTGGCCGGGGTGCTGGCCGGGCTGCTGGGCATCGGCGGCGGGTTGGTGATCGTGCCCATGCTGGTGGCCGCCTTCACCTGGCAGGGGGTCGATCAGGCTATCATCATGCAGCTCGCCCTGGGGACCTCCATGGCCAGCATCGTCTTCACGGCCGTCTCCAGTTTTATGGCCCACCACCGCCATGGCGCGGTGCGCTGGCCCATCGTACGGGGCGTCACGCCGGGGGTGCTGCTCGGAACGTTCGGCGGGGCCTGGATCGCGGCCCGCATGTCCACCGGCTTTTTAAAGGGCTTTTTCGTGCTGTTTCTCTACTTCGTCGCCACCCAGATGCTGCTGGGCAAAAAGCCCAAGGCCGGCCGCGAGCTGCCCGGCGCGGCCGGCATGTTCGGCGCCGGCGGCGTGATCGGCGTCTTTTCGAGCCTGGTGGGCATCGGCGGCGGCACCCTCTCGGTGCCGTTCATGATGTTTCACAACGTGCCGGTGCACCACGCCGTGGGCACCTCGGCCGCCATCGGCTTTCCCATCGCCATCGCCGGCACGATGGGCTACGTGGTCAACGGCCTGGGGGCCGCCGGGGTGCCGGCCCACGCGCTGGGCTTCGTCTACCTGCCGGCTCTGGCGGGCATCGTGGCGGCCAGCATGCTCACCGCGCCCCTGGGCGTGCGCCTGGCCCACCGCCTGCCGGTCGAACGGCTCAAGCGGGTCTTCGCCGTTCTGCTTTACATCGTCGCTACGCGCATGCTCATCGGCATCGCGATCTAACCGACCGGGCCTAAGGAATCTCCACTTTTGGGCTGCTTGTTCGCCTTGATCTCCCGTTCCCTCCGTGCGTTGGGGGGCATGGGATCGTCCGGCGGTTGTTCCGGAACGCGCCGCCTGGAGCGCCAGCCATAGCACAGTCCGGTCAGGCCGAAAATGATCGCCAGGCCGTTGAGGATCGCCGAGCCACGGCCCATGGGCCGGCGGGTCTGCGGCGGTCCGGCCGGCGCCGTTTTCAGGGAATCGGCACCGACCGCCACCGCCAGGGTGGCCTGGTGCCCCATGCCGTCCTTGACGTCGACGCGCCAGTTGCCCGGGGCGTCGGGATGGAACATCAGGCGGCCGTTGCGATCGGTGCGTCCGGTTTGAAAGGCTGGCGCGGCGTCCGGCGCATGGATCTTGGCTTCCGCATAGCTCATGGGTTCGCCGTCGTCGTAGCGCACGGTTAGCAGATAGCCCTCGGCCGGGGCGATCGCGCCGTCCACGCCGTGGGTCCACCCCGAAGCGGCCCAGAACAAAACGATTGCCATTGTATAGAGTGCGCGTCGCAAAATCGGCATCGGTCGGCTCCTGGTCTCAAGCGGTAAAAACGATGCGATGGTCCACCAGCTTCATCTCTTTGAGCCGGCCGCGAATCGTCTTCTGGTCGCCGAAGATGCCCACCAGGCGCCAGGCGCCGTTCTCTTCGGGCTCCACGATATCCACCGATTCCATGACCAGCTCTTCGACGCCCTCTCGTTCCATATAGACATTGGCTTCACACATGGTTTAGTACCTCCTTGATCTCGCGTTCCACCAAACGCTGCACGAGGTGCGGCAGCGGTTCGTTGACGATGCCGACGATGCGGATCTGCTCCTGGGACAGGGGCAGCAGTATTTTAACGGCCGGGCAGGAGGTGATGGCCGCGGCCATGGCCGGCGTCACTTCGCCCAGCATGGCGTTGGCCCAGGTGATGGCGATGGCGCCCACGATGCAATCGGCCCGCTCCACGGTGTGGCAGATGGCGTTGGTGCCCGAGGCCCCCTTGTTGGCCCCGGCCTTGAGCATGTTGGCCGTGGCGATGGCGTTGGTGCCCAGGGCGATCAACTCCATGGACTCGCCATGGGCCGCCTTGAGGTACTTGATCAGGGTGGCGCCGATGCCGCCGCCCTGGCCGTCGATGATGCAAATCTGCTTACGGTTCATGGGTGTCACTTTTCGGTATCAATCCAATTGGAAGCGAATGGTTTGCTGGACCCGCGCCTTGACCACCCGGCCTTCGACGGTGCCCGGCTTGAAGCGCCAGCCGGCCACGCAGCGCAACACGCTTTGATCGAACACGCCCTGCGGTTCGGCCGCCAGCACCTCGATCTGCTCTACCTGCCCCCGTTCGTCCACTACGAATTGGACCTTGATCCACCCCTCGATATGCCGGCTTCTGGCTGCTTGGGGATAAACCGGCGCCGGCCTGCGCAGCACGATCAACTGCCGGTCCAGCGCTCCGGTCGAAAACACGCCGCCGCCGTTGCCGCCGTTGCCGCTCCCGATTGCTGCCACGGCCGTCACCAAGCTTTGCGTCGGTCCCGTTCCCGTGTCAGCGGTTGGGATCGGCTCTTTGGCGGGCGACCGGGTGGGGGCGACGGCCACCGGCACGGTTTCGGGCGCCGGCGCAACCTCCGAGAGCGGCTTTGCCATCTGCTTGGGTTTGGGGGGAACCGTTTTTTTCTTCACCCTGGAGGGCGATTTCTCCGTCCGAGGGCGGGCCGCGGCGGGGGGCGCGGCGGCCTGACCCAATGGGCCGGCCGATGCCGTACGGATCGAAAAATCGAGCACCACCGGCGGCCGCATGGTTTCCGGCGGTCGAATGAGGGTGGCCGCGCCCAGCACGCAAACGGCGTGCAGCAGCAAGGAGCCGCAAACGGCCTTGGTCTGTCGGTTCATGGCGCTTGCTCGGTCTGCAGGCTCAGGCTGATAAAGCCCAGACGCTTGACCGCCTCGTAGAGATCCACGAAGCCTTGCAGCGCAAGCTGTCTGTCGGCGCGGACCATGAGCGGTGTGTTCCGGTCCACGGTCTCCAGGGCCGCCCTCAGCCCGTCAAGCGGCACTGGCGTCGAATCCAGCCAGATGCGCCCTTGCCTGTCGATGACAATGGTTCGGGGATGGGGCGCGGCCGCCGCCGGGTCGGCGATCGCCTTGGGCAGCTCGACCTGGATGCCGCCGGTGGCGATAAAGGTAGAGGTGGTCAGGACGATGGTCAGCAGCACCAGCATCACGTCCACCAGGGGGATCACGTTGAGGTAGTCAAATTCCTTTTCGTCCATGACGGATATCCCATTGAAGAAGTAAAACCTTGCACCTGCGCAACAGCAGGTTGTAAAGGGTGACCCCCGGAATGGCCACCAGCAACCCCATGGCCGTGGCCTTGAGCGCCAGGGCGAGCCCGGTCATGATCTTGGCCGTGTCGAAGCCCGCCGCGCCGATGTCGTAAAAGGTCAGCATGATGCCGAGCACCGTGCCGAGCAGGCCGATATAGGGGGCGTTGGTGCCGATGGTGGCAATCAGATGCAGTTTGCTCGTCAGGTGCAGTTCGAGCTCCCTGCGATCGGCATACGCTTCCACCTTGATGGATCGGTGCACCAGGTAACGCTCCAGGGCCACCGCCACGGCAATCATGCTCAGCAACAGCAACAGCCCGAGCACGGCGTAATCGATCAGTTGATGCAGCCCTTCCATAAATTGGCTCCTTTCAGCGCTGGAAAACAAAAAGGCCGGGAAGATCGCTCCTGGGATTCTTCCCAGATACGACCTTCCCGGCCTGGCTGTTTATGGATCTTATGCGCCTATGCGGCGGCTTGCGCGGCGGACCTCTTTCGGCTCGCCGCTGGATTTTCTTTTGCGCGAAATCGAGCGCCTTCATGACGCGCTTTCCACACAGCGCTTCGTTTATGCAAAAGCCGGGGGCATGTCAAGGGATAGTTCATTTTGGCTTTGACATTTGAACCCTCCCCGGATAGGGGCTCTGGCAGCAGTATCCAAACCCTAAGATGGACCTGTCCATGGCATCGATCCTCGCATCGACGTTTCTCGCCCACGACACCTGAGCGGCCTGGCGATGTTCTGCCCGGGTCGGCAGGCCCCGTTCAATGTACGCCCGCGGAATCTAATCTTCGGCCAAGGTGAGGTTTGCGCCTTGCGGGCCGATCCGCGGCCGCGTCGATGTCAACCCTTCAATTCGAGAGAGAGGAGTTCGATGCCATGAAACCGATTGGAAAGTACTTTTTAAGCCCCCTGATCATCCTCCTGCTGGCCATGCCGGCCGGGGCCGGCGATGCCCGGGAGCCGGATCTGCTGCCCATGGTGCAGCGCAACTGCGCGCCCAATGGGTTCGACGCCAGTCCGGAACTCTATGTGGTGTACTACCCGGACGTCCTGACCAGCTCCAATCCGGACGCCACTTTTGCCTGCTCCCATGGCTTTCCGTGGGCCGAAGATGGGCGTATTCCCTTGATCCTTTACGGCCGCGGGGTGCGCAAAGGCGCCCGGCCCGAAAGCAGTCCCTCCCTGGAGGATATCGCCCCCACCCTGGCGCACCTGCTGGGGCAGGCGCCCCCTGAAAGCTCTGACGGTCGCGTGCTTTCCGAGGCCTTGCAGCCCTGTGCCGCCAAGCCGGCCAAGGCCGGCGCGCGAGCCGCCGTGGTGCTCACCCTGGACCAGTGCCGGGCCGATTACTTCACCAATCCCCAGATCCGTCCGGCCCTGGCCTTCGCACGTTCGGAGTTGATGCGCCGGGGGGCGAGCTATGCCAAGGCCCGCCTCAGCTATGCCGGGTCGCGCACCGCCGTCTCCCATGCCACCGTCGGCACCGGCGCCACGCCGGGGGTCCATGGCATTGTGGGCAACAACATCCGCGTGGGCGACGGCTTTCCCCTGGCCTTCAACGACAACCCGCGTCACAGCATGGAGATGTTCAACCTGCTCGTGCCCACCCTGGCCGATGTCATGGACCTGGCCCTGGACAATCAGCCCATCGTCATCTCCATGAGTGCCTACGGCCGGGCGGCCCTGGGCATGGGCGGCCACGGCGCGGCCTTCGATCCCGGCAGCGACAAGGATATCGTGATCAAGATGTCCCGGGATACCGGCTTGCCCTACACCAATGCCGAATACTTCCATCTGCCGGCCGGCCTGACCTACTCCGAAGACAATCCCATCCGCGTCGACCAGTGGCTGGCGACCCATTACGGCATCGACATTCACACCGCCCAATGGACCCAGGCCACCGTCATCACGGACAACGGCCCCTACGCCGTGCGCCACGGCAACGCGATCAAGGGGCCCCAGGGGGTCTTCCCCGATGGCACCCCCTTTACTTTCAGCCACCCCATCGTCTCCCCGGGCAAGACCCCGCCGACCGCCACCGAGCAGTTGTGGGACGGCAGCTACCCGGGCAACGCCTATTTCGAAGAGACCATGAAGACGCCGTTCTACACGTTGTGGGATACGGATATGCTGCTGCG
>JAKAFO010000046.1 GCA_021819735.1 Deltaproteobacteria bacterium | reverse complement strand
AACTCCTCCTCGACCTGGGCGGGAACGACGCCGCTCGACGCCAACAGCAGCTCCTGGTAAAGCGGGAAGTCGTATACCGACAGGCGCCGCAGCAGATCGGTCAAGAACAGGTCACGCGTCTCCTGCAGGGGATGCACCTGATCTTCGCCGGCCGGCAGATAGGGCCGCATCCGGAGGTAGTGCACGTCATCCTCGGTGTGAAAGCCATCCCCGATCTCCGAAGGGTCCACCTCGTACTCCCGAACGATCAGCTCGACATTGCGGAAAAGGTAATATTCGAAGGCATCGCGCTGCTCGGTCACGATCCAGTGGGTGAAGCGGTCGGGATCGGCCTTGAGCAGACGGTCGAACCACTCGGTCATGGCCAGGGGATCGACCCGGTCCCGGACCCAGGTCTCCATGTCCAGCAGGTATTCCCACTGGTCGTTGGAAGCCATCCCCAGCACGGGCAGGGCGTCGTCCGGACCGATGGTGTGTACCAGCAGGTAAAAATCCTCCTCGGCCATGGATTGCACCAGGGTCACCGGTAACGGGTGCTCCAGAATGGCATCCAGGGCCTTTTCCGGCGACAAGGCCAGGATGCGCCGCCGCTCGACGGCCAAGGCTTTTTCACGGGTGTCGCGGGTTTCCAGGGCTTTTACGTTGTTGTCGGGCATGACATTTCCAATCTCGTGAGGGGGTTAGGCTTTCGATGGGTATTATAAGGCAATCGAGGAATGGATCAACCACGGGTTTTCTAAGCGCGGGAAATCTAATCCGCCGTGGTAGTTACCTCTGGGTTGTCTGCCACGGCGCGAACTTGAGCAGTAAAATCATTCCCGGAATCGCCACCAGGGTGCAGGCCAGGAAGAAGCCGGGCCAGCCCATGAATTTGGCCAGGTAGCCGGTGCCGGCCGAGGCGATCACGCGCGGGATGCCCATCAGGCTGCTGAGCAAAGCGTACTGTGTGGCGGTGAATTTCTGGTGGGTGATGCTGGCCATGAAGGCGGTGTAGGCCGCGGTGCCCATGCCGGCGCTCAGGTTCTCGAAGGCGATCACGGCCGTCAGGGCCGGCAGGTTGTGGCCGAGATGGGCCAGGACCATGAAACCGGCCGTGGAGAGGGCTTGCAGACCGCCGAAGATCCAGAGGCTGCGGGAGATACCCAGCTTGAGCATGAGTCCGCCGCCGATCAAGCCGCCCGTGATGATGGCGCCGGCGCCGAAGGTTTTTACCACCGCGCCGATTTCGGTCATGGAGAAACCGGTCTCCAGGTAGAAGGGCGTGGTCATGGCGCTGGCCATGGTGTCGCCGAGCTTGTAGAGCAGGATGAAGGCCAGAATCCAAAAGGCTTCGCGGCGGCCGAAGTACTCCTTGAACGGCTCGACCACCGCTTCTTGAATGGTGCGGGGAATACCGAAGAGCGCCCGGGGCTCGGGCGTCAGCAAGGTGGTGAGCACGCCGGGCAGCATGCAGGCGGCCATGATCAAGTACACGGTGGCGAAGGAGAAGAAATCGGCCATGATGAAGGCGCCGCCGCCGGCCACCCACATGCCCAGGCGATAGCCGGCCACATACAAGGAGGCGCCCATGCCCAGCTCGGTGTCGGCCAGATCTTCGCGGCGATAGGCGTCGATGACGATGTCCTGGGAGGCACTGAAGAAGGTGACGGCCAGGGCCGCCAGGGCCACGGCCCAGGTATGGGGCGCCGCGGGCGTCAGCCCCAATCCGACGATGGCCAGCACGAGCAGTATTTGACTGATCAGCAGCCAGCCCCGGCGCCGCCCGAAGAAGGGGATGGCAAAGCGGTCCAAGACCGGGGCCCAGACGAACTTCAGGGTGTAGGGCAGCCCCACCAGGGCCATCAGGCCGATGACGGCCAGATCGACTCCTTCCTTGGTCATCCGCGCTTGCAGCAGGGAGATGGTGAGCAGCAGCGGCAGACCAGCCGAAAAGCCCATGACCAGGGCCACCAGCATGCGGCGGCTGAACATGACCTTGAAGAGAGCGGGGCTCATGGTTGAGCCTTCATCCGGACTTGGATGCGCACTTCGAATGCTTCTCCGGCCTGGGTCTTGGGTTCCCAAGACCGGCGATAGACCAGCCGCACCGCGGTGCTACCGGGGGCCAGGGCCGTGAAGACAAAGGTGCGCTGGCCACCGGCGCCCAAAAGGCCGCCGGACGAGGCCGTGAAGTCCGAGCCGGAGGCGGTCAGCACCCGCTGGTCAAAGGCTTCGATGTGCCACTGGTAGCCGGTGGTGGGATTTTCAGGAAGTTGGATCAGCACGCGCTGCCCCGGCAGGGCCTGCCGTTCCTGGTTTCGATCGGCCTGGAAGATGAGGATGTCGGCCATGGGTTGCTCCTCGGCAGCGGCCGGCCGCTGGCTGCCGCAATTGGATAGGAGAAAACAAAGCAAGAGCGTTGAAAGTAAAACGCAACGTGGCATGGGACCCACCTCCGGATGAAAGGTAATCAAGAAAAAGCGGCATCCGGGAAACTAAACGGGCGCCGGCCCGCGGCCGGCGCCCGTCAGATACGCTGGGACCGAAGGTCTTACTTGCCGGCGGCGGCTTTTTCCAACTGCGCCGGGCTGACGATGGCACCGTACTTCTCCTTGAGGGCCATCAGGCCTTCGCGCTGACGCTTGAGCACCTCGAACAGCTTGGCCGGCAGATTCTGCTCCTTGCCGTAGGCTTCCAATTGCAGGTCGATGCGCCGGACGATGTTGTCGATGTAGAGCGAAAACTGCTTATCGTACAACTCCTGGGAGTACTCCTTGTCGATGCGCTTTTTGAAGAGCGCCTTCAGATCGGCATACTTGGGCAGGAAGCCGATGGGCGTTTCGATGGCTTCGACCTCTTTGTGGGCGCGCTTTTCCAGCCAGGAGAGCCACACCTTGACGTCGCGCTTTTCGCCGAGCAGTTTTTTGCCGCTGCCGCCCCGGGCTTCGTGGGTCAGGAAGTAATTGAGACCGGCCATGACCGGGCGTTTTTCGGGGGCGATCTGGTTGCTGCCGAAGAATTTGAACTGGGCATCCATGTAGTCTCCCAGGGCGCCCGGAATAAACGGGGCATTGGCCCAGGGGGCACGCTTGACGCCGGTGGCGCCCACTTCGGTGGCCGTGGCCGCCGAGACGATGCAGGCGCCGATCACCACGCCCTCATCCGAATTGCGCGCGGCCCACACCGGCGGCATGGTGTCGCTGTCGCGGCCGCTGTAGGTGACCACGCGGGTCTCGACGCCGGCAGGATCTTCGGCCGCGGGCGAATAGTTGTCCAGGGCCGTGGAGGCCAGGGTGCAGCGCGCGTTGGGATGCGAGATGGGCACTTCCTTGCCCTTGGCGTCTTTCATGCCTTTTTCCCACCGGCCCTGGAAGTTGCGGCCCCGGGTGGGTTGCTCTTCGCCGTTGCCGGTCCAGTGGGGCACGCCCTTTTCGTCGATGAGCACGTTGGACCAGATCACTTCCGTGCCCGGCTCGCGCAGCAAGCGCATCAGAATCGGGTCGCCCTCGCGGTTCACGTCCTCGACGATGCCAAAGATGCCGCATTCGGGGTTGATCGAACGGATCGAGCCGTCTTTGGCGATCCACATCTGGGCCAGGTCGTCGCCCACGAAGCGGTCGCCGGCCATGGCCGTGGTGGTTTTGCCGCAGCCGCTGGGGGCCGCGCCGGTGATGCCGGTGACCCGGCCTTTGGCGCCCTCCATGCAGGTGATGAACATGTGTTCGGCCAGCTCCTGGCCGCGTTTCTCATAAACCGAACGATCCACGGAAAAGCGGTGGTTGCCCTTCTTCATGAGCAGCGTGTTGCCGGCATAGGTGCAGTTATAGGCATAGGTGGTGCGATGGGCGCGGTCCATGAGCACCCGGGCGTTGGGCAGATCCTCGGGACGATTGAGGCCTTCGCTGTGAATATTGGTATAAAAGTGATCCAGGTTGCGGACCTCTTTTTCGAAATCCTTGTAGGTGTTGCGGTACAGAATTTCGGCGCTGTGGCACACATAGGCCGAGCTGGTGATCTCGATGGCCGGGTTGGAGACCGGCGACCCGGCCGGACCCCGGGAGTAAAAGCCCACGATCATGGTTTTGCCGCGCATGATGCCGGTCAAGCCTTTGCGTACGGTTTCGAGGGCATCCTTGCGCGCCATGCGCAGGGCCAGGGAGCTGACCAGCTCGTCGTCATTGGCTATATAGTAAGTCCGGTCGGTGATGCGACCCTGCTCTTCCTTGAGGTCGTAATGGATGGTGTGGCCCTTCATGGGCAAGGCTTCTTCCTCGCCCTTTTTCAGGGCCATCTCGCGAATGACCTGCTTGTCGGCTTCCGAGCCGGTGTTGATGAAGATATCGTCCGGCTGGCACATCACCGCGGCATTGGCGATCTTGAGCAGTATGGCCGCATTGGTGAACACGGCGATGCGTTTATACTGTTCGGGCGCCATGCGCTCCTTGAGAAGCTTGAGTGCCGCATCGGCTGTTCTTATGCCGCCGATTTCCTGGACGATGTCGATCCCTGCATTGAATTTGAGCATACGAAAACATTGCCTCCCATCTGCTTAAATATGATCGAAAGTAGAATTATCCGGTAACACCGATTAGGCCTGCGCGGTCCCGCCCATGCAGCCGATCGGTTCGCCCCTGGGCATGTGCTGCCGCAGCCAGATCATGACCTTATCGAATTCGGCGCGCAGCTCCTGCAAGGCCCTGCCCCGGTGGCTGACCTGCCCCTTTTCTTCCAAGTTCATTTGCGCGAAGGTCTTGTTCAGCGGCGGATAGAAGAAGATCGGATCGTAGCCAAACCCGTGAGTACCGGCCGGCGCGCGGGCGATGAGCCCCTCGCAGCGCCCCTCGTAGGTCAGGGCCGGCCCGGTGGGCACGGCCAGCGAGAGCACGCATTCGAAGGCGGCCTTGCGATTTTCTTGGCCTTCCAACTCGCCGAGCAGTCGCACGCAACGCTGGGGATCGGTGGCCTCGGGTCCGGCGTATCGCGCCGAATAGACCCCCGGAGCTCCGTTCAGGGCTTCCACCAGCAGGCCCGAATCATCCGCCAGGGCCGGCACGCCCAGGTAGCGGGCCGTCAAGCTGGCTTTTTTATATGCATTTTCGTCGAATGTGGCGCCGTCTTCGTCGATGGGCGGAATAGGGCCGAAATCGTCCAGGTTTTTGATGGCTACCGGAAAGCCGCTTAAAAGAGCCCTGATCTCTTCTGTCTTACCCGCATTGCGGGTTGCCAGAACAATGCACATTTGCGGTTGCACGCCTACCTCGAAGCCATGGGTTGAGAGGGCAAGATGTCGCGTTTGCGAATGCCGATCTATAGACCATAGCCGCGGCGCTGTAAAGGCCAATTCAGGCGCCTGGCGCACTCGCCTTCGGGCACCGCTTCCCAGCTTCTTGGAAGCATGTCCAGCATGCTCGCCGGACTCAATGGGCTTCGCCGGCAAGCAAACGCGCGCACAGTTCTCGCCATTGGGTCACCGCCTCGGCCAGACCGGCTGCATCCAGGAAGGCGTAATCCAAATCGTTGAGGGGCTGCCGCGCGTCCGCCAGTTGCTTGCCTGCGTTGGCGAATCCGTTGGCGATATGGGTAATGGCCGCCATGTCCAGGCCAGCCATGCCTTGGGCGGTGGGGGAGTGATGTCCGGCCACGGCCTTCACCAGCGCTTCGGGCAGTCCCCAGAGCCCCAGCAGGTAAGCGCCCACGGCGGCATGGGTGGTGCCGATGACGGCCATCTCGGCCGCGGCCATGCTGCCGCCTTGCCGGCGCATATGCGCCGTGATCGCCTTGAATGCATCGTTCAGATGGGCGGCGATGAGCAGCTTGCCGATGTCATGGAGCAGCCCGCAGGTGAACGCGGTGTCGGCCATCTTGGCATCCAGCCCGGCCGCTTTGGCAATGGTCTTGGCCATGGCCGCGGTGGCGGCGGCATGGGACCACAGGGCATCGATGGTGCTGCCCTTGACGTTGAGTCCTTTGAATCGATCGAAGGTGCTCGAAGCCAGCACGATGGCGCGCACCAGGTCCAGCCCCAACAGGCTGACCGCCATCGCCGCGCTCGTGATGCGCTGGGGCCGGCCGAAAAAGGACGAGTTGACCAATTGGAGTAGTTTGGCCACCAGCCCCGGTTCTTTTTCCACGATATCGGCCACCTGTTGCACCGAGGCCTCTTCGGCATCGAGCGCCGCGGCCAGCTCCGCGTAGCGCGCCGGCAGGCTGGGCAAGGCACCGATCCGGGTGAGCACCTGCTTAAGGGGCGCCTGGTCGAGCAACTCCTTGAGCATGAAAGCCCTGGCCACGGTGGCTTTCAAGGTGTCGTCATCGCAGGGTTTGACGATGTACTGATGGGCCAGATCGGCCGATTTGAGCAGCACATTGCGATCGGCATACCCCGACAGGACAATGCGCACCGTCTGGGGATAGCGCTGGCGCACGCTCTCCAGGAATTCCAGGCCGCCTTGTCCGGCGAAAACCATCTCGGTGATCAACACATCCACCGACCCGGCCGCCAAAATTTGCAGGCCCTTGCCGGGATCGACGGCAAAATGCATCTCCCATTCGCCTTGCATATCGCGGAAGGCGCGCTGGAGCGCTTTGCGCGCGTACTCTTCCTCATCGACAAATAAAATGGTTTTGGTCATGCCCATTCCTTTACCACAGGCCGCGCATGCCGCATAGTCACCACCTTGTTGAGTTATTGGGTTTGTTGGGTTATTGGGGTTAAGGCCGTTGACTCAACAAGCCCTGAAAACCAAACACTCGGAGGCAACTGTGATCGTTGCGGGATTGACCGGAGGCATTGCTTCGGGCAAATCGACGGTGGCTGAAATATTGCGCAAGGCCGGGGCGGTCATCATCGATGCCGATCGCATCGCCCGCCAGGTGGTGGCGCCGGGGTTGCCGGCCTGGCGCGAGATCCGCGATCTGTTCGGCGACGGCATCCTGCAACCCGATGGCGCCATCGACCGCGCCGCGCTCGGCGCCATCGTGTTTAACGATGCCCCGTTGCGACGCCGGTTGGAAGCGATCGTTCACCCCCGCGTGGGCGCCGAGATCGCCGCTCAAATGCAGCGCGCCGCCCAGGAACAGCCCGACGCCGTGGTCATCATGGACATCCCCCTGCTGTTTGAAACCGACCGAACCCAGGGCCTGGCCGAGATCATCGTGGTCTTCACCCCCGAGTCGATCCAGCGCCGGCGCTTGATGGCCCGGGACCATCTCAGCCCGGAAGCGGCCGAAGCACGCATCCGCTCTCAAATGCCCATGGCGGAGAAGGTCCGGCGCGCCACCCTGACCATCGACAACAGCGGCACGCCGGCCGAGACCGAACGCCAGGCGCTGGCGGTATTTCAGCACTTGATGCAGCGCGCCCGCAAAGGCGCCGGTTGAGTTTGGATTTGACATCCCATTTGGTTTTGTCTATTTATCGACCAACGCAAATTCAGCGTCGTCATTGGCTTCGATCCGACCGACGATAGGCTTGAATGGTCATGCCGTTAGGAAACTTGATTTGGCAACAGTTTTGGAATCGCGAATCGGCTTAAACAGATTCGGGATCAATCACAACCGGGCTTTCTACTTGATGGCCGCGGCCCTCGGGCAAAGGGACCCGTATACCCATGCCCACGCCCAAAGGGTGGCCGCCTACAGCCGGCGGCTGTCCGAACGGATCGGGATCGACGGCGATGATCTGCGTGCCATCATCCTGGGAGGCATGCTCCACGATGTGGGCAAACTGGGCCTCAGCGACCGCATCTTCAGCAACAAGCAAGCCGCTCTGTCCAAGGAGATGCTCGGCGAAGTACAGAGCCATCCCCTCATCGGCGCCCAACTGCTAAGCAAATTCAACTGTCCCAAAGCCATTATCGAGGTCGTGCTCTGCCACCATGAGCGCATGGACGGCAGCGGTTATCCCTTCGGCCTGGCGGGCGGCGAGATCCCCCTGTGCGCCAAAATCGTCAGCGTCGCCGACTGCTTCGATGCCATTACCACCGATCGGCCCTACCAGCGGCGCAAAAGCCTGGCCCACGCCTTTATCATCATGAAGGAGATGGCCGGCGCCTGCCTGGATGCCGAGCTGACGGACCTCATGATCCGGGAGATCAAAGCCAACGGTACCGAATCGATCCTGCCGGTGGACCCGATTGCCGTGCCATTGCTCCAGGCGGTCTGATTGCCTTTCGCCAAAATGAAAACGCCGCATCCTTTTTGAGGATAGCGGCGTTCTTGTTTTCCAGTCAAAAAACCCAGGAGCGCCTTACACCAGGGTCAGGTTGTGCTTGGGGGCCTTGGCCGCGGGGATGATGGCATTTTGATCGTCCACGAATACCACCGTGGGCTTAAAGGCCTTGGCTTCGGCGGCTTCCAGCCAGCAGTAGGTAATGATGATCACCTTGTCGCCCGGATGCACCAGGCGGGCCGCGGCGCCGTTGATGCAGATCGTGCCGCTGTCCACCGGACCCTCCAGGGTGTAGGTTTCGAAGCGGTTGCCGTTGTTGATATTGACCACTTGCACTTTTTCGCCGGGCAGGATGCCGGCGGCGTCCATCAAGGTCTTGTCGATGGTGATGCTGCCCACGTAATTCAGATCGGCTTCGGTACAGGTGGCCCGGTGGATCTTGCTTTTAAACATATTGCAGAACATGTGCGTTACACCTCAACTCGAATATTGTCGATCAGCCGGGTGCGGCCGATCTTGACCGCCACGGCGATCAGCACCTCTCCGGATACTATTTCACAGTCGGATAGGGTTTGGGAGTCCGCTATGGATACATAATCAATGGCGGCGCTGTCAATGGTCGCGATGCTTTTTTTTATATATTCGGCCAGTACCGTGGCCCGGCGCTCGCCTTTGGCGATCATCTCCCGGGCCTCGAAAAGGGCCTGGGCAATGCGCGGTGCCTGGGTGCGCTGTTCGGCGGAGAGGTAGATGTTGCGCGAGCTCATGGCCAGGCCGTCGGCTTCACGCACGGTGGGACAGACCACGATTTGCAGATCGAAATCCAGATCCCGGACCATGCGCTGGAGCACGGCCACCTGCTGGCAATCCTTCTGGCCGAAGTAGGCTCGTTCCGGCGCCACCAGATGAAAGAGCTTGGTGACAATGGTGGCCACGCCCCGGAAGTGGCCGGGCCGCGAGCGGCCGCACAGGGTCTGGGTCATGGGGCCTTCCACGGTCACATAGGTGGTGTAACCCGGAGGGTAGAGATCTTCCACTCCAGGCAAGAAGGCCAGGTCCACGCCGTGGGCGCGCAGCAAGGCCAGGTCTCGTTGGGCGTCCCGGGGGTAGGCCGCCAGATCTTCGTTGGGCCCGAACTGGGTGGGATTGACGAACACACTGACCACCACCACGTCGTTTTCGCGCCGGGCGCGGTCAATCAGGGCCGCGTGGCCGTCGTGCAGATAGCCCATGGTGGGCACGAAACCCACACTTTTGCCGCCGGCGCGTGCCTGCTTGAGCGCGGCGCGCAATTGCACTTTGCTGTCAATGACCTGCATAAAGTAGCACCCTGCTTGTTGTCCATCCAGGGATGGACACTAGCTAGAACTACAACTTGGACAACAAGCTGCCGTCCATCTGAAAACTGTGCTCGGCCTGGGGGAAAGCGCCGTTGCGCACCTCGTCGATATAGCTTTTGACGGCCGCCACGGTGGTATCGCCCATTTCGGCATAAGCCTTTACGAACTTGGGCCTGAAGCGGCGGAACAACCCCAGCATGTCCTGGATCACCAGCACCTGGCCGTCGCAGTGGGGGCCGGCGCCGATGCCGATGGTGGGAATCTCAAGTTTGCTGGTGATCACCCGGGCCAGGGTGTCGGGCACCTTTTCCAGTACGATGCCGAACACGCCGGCATCCTGAAGCAACAGGGCGTCGTCCACCAGGCGCCGGGCCGCCTCCAGGTCACGGCCCTGGACCTTGAAGCCGCCGAAGACGTTCAGCGATTGGGGGGTCAGCCCAAGGTGGCCCAGCACGGGAATCTGGGCCTTGACGATGGCGCGGATCTTTTCGATTACGTCCGGGCCGCCCTCCAGCTTGACCGCCTCGGCACGTCCCTCCTGAACGAAGCGGCCGGCGTTGCGCACCGCCTCCTCCACGCTAACGTGATAGGAGAGAAACGGCATGTCGCCGATCAGCAGCCCGCGGCGCGTGCCCCGGGCCACGGCCTTGGTGTGGTGAATCATCTCGTCCATGGTCACGCGCAAGGTGTTTTCATAACCGAGCATCACCATGCCCAGGGAGTCGCCCACCAGCACCGAATCCACCCCCGCTTCTTCGAGCAGACAGGCGGTGGTGTAGTCGTAAGCCGTCAGCATGGAGATCGGCTTCTTTTCGGCCTTGGCGGCCTTGAAGGATTGAACCGTAAATTTGTCTGCCATGGCGCGCTCCTTAGTAATTTAGGGGTAGTTTCCTTCCAGCACCTTGCGCACAGCCTCGGCCTTGTCGGGCTCTTTTAGCACGTCTTGAAGGGCCAAATCCAGTGTTTTCAATCCCATAAAGGTGTAGAGGGCTTTCAGTTCGGCATCCTGGGCCACCGCCAAGGCTTGGAGATGATGGGCCAGCGTGGAACGGTCTCCCCTGGCGATGGGGCCCGTAAGGGCCTTGGCGGGGCCCAATCGGGCGATGTTGGCGATGGTGCCCTCGATGAGCGGCCGCATGGCTTCGAATCCTTGCATGGGATCGATGCCGCTCTTTGCCAGGGCGCGCATGCCGTGGGCCATCAAGGTGACCAGGTAGTTGGAGAAGATGCAGGCGGCCAGATGGTAGAGCGGTTTGCCCTGGGACGAAAGGCGCAGACAGCGGTTACCGGTTCGCGCCATGAGCGTTTCGATATCGGACAGCCGCGGGTCGCTGCCTTCCAGGCTGAACCAGGTGTGGGCAAGGTCGGCCAGAGCCTTTTCCTCCTGGGCGAACGCTTGCAGGGGATGCAGACTGAAGACCGCCGCACCCCGTCGGGCCGCCGCGTCCAGAATCAGGGAGCCATGGGCGCCGCTCATGTGGCCCACGCAGTGGTGCGCCTGGATCGCTTCCTGCCGGCAAAGTTCCTCGCAGGCCGGCTGGATCTGATCGTCCCGGGTGGTGATGAGCACCACATCGCTGATGCCGGTCAGTTGGGCCCCGTCGTGGCACGCCTGGCTGCCCGTGGCCTCAGCGGCATGGGTCGACTTCTCGGCATGCCGGTCATAATAGCCGCCGATCGCCACCCCATGGCCATGCAAATAACGCCCAAAGGCCGTGGCCACCTTGCCGGCGCCGATGAATCCGATCCGCATATCTTCTCCTTTTACTTCTTGCCATTGGCGGCGATGCCCATTCGGCCCGATTGTAGAATGGATCGCAGTCCCCGCGCAAACCCAATAATTGGAGTTGCTTGCTTTCCGCGCAATGGGCTAATGTGTTTTTTTATAACTGAACCGAAAGCGAACGGCATGAAAAAAAGCGGCAACTGGTTGGATTGGAAAGACCCCCTGGGGTATCGCTGGCTGATGTTCGGGGTCTTGAGCGTTCTTTACTTCATGGCCTGCATGCACCGCATCTCGCCCACGGTCATCGCCCGGGACCTGATTGCCGAATTCAATGCCGACGCCACGGCCCTGGGATTCATGTCCTCGGCCTACTTCTACCTTTACGCGGCGGTGCAACCGCCGGTGGGCTACCTGTCGGATACCTGGGGGCCGCGGGCCGTCACCACCCTTTTTGCCGTCCTAGCCTGCCTGGGGGCCTTGCTCTTCGGGCTGGCGCCCAACCTGACCGTGGCCACCCTGGGCCGGGCCCTAATCGGGGTGGGCGTGGGCGGCGTCTTCGTGCCGGCCCTGAAAATCTTCTCCAAGTGGCATCGGGCCACGGAGTTCGCGGCCATGACCGGCATCTTCCTGGCCATCGGAAACGCGGGCAACCTGGCAGCCTCCCTGCCGCTGACCTACATGGTGCTTTGGGTGGGCTGGCGCGGATCGTTTCTGGCCATGGGCGCCGTCTCCCTGCTCATGGCGCTGGCCTGCTGGCTGCTGCTGCGCGACGCGCCCGAAGACAAAGGCTGGCCGCCCATCGTGACCGCTCCCCCCGTGGCCGACAGCGGAGAAGGCCAAAGCGCACCGGGCCGGATGCGCCTCGTCTTCAGCCAACCCAACTTTTGGATGGTGACCGGGTCGTACTTTTTCTTCGGCGGCCCGACCCTGGCCTTTCAGGGCCTGTGGACCGTGCCCTATCTGATCGACATCCACGGCTACAGCCGGGTGCAGGCCGGAGGAACGCTCATGATGATTCCAATCGGTTTTATCATCGGCGCGCCGCTCTTCGGCCTGCTGTCCGACCGCCTGCCCTTCACCCGCAAAACAATTCTCGTCACGTCGCTGCTCATCGGCCTGCTCTGTTGGGCCGTGTTCCTGCCCACGGGCGGCAAGCCGCCGGCGGCCGTCATCGGACCGCTTTTTGTCGTCATCGGCATTTGCGGCGGCGGATCGCTCTCGCTCTATATGACCATGACCAAGGAACTCTTCCCGGCGTGGCTCACCGGCACGGCCATGGGCTTGATGAACCCGGCGGCCTTTCTGAGCACGGCCCTGTTCCAGCCCTTTTCCGGATTTCTGATGGACAGCGTGGGCCACAGGGGGGCGGCCTATCCCCAGGCGGCCTATTACAAGGTGTTTGTGGCCATTTTCATCTTCGGCTGCCTGTCGCTGGCGGCCATTTTGCCGGCCCGCCCGCCCCAGGCAGTGGCCCAGAACGAGGTACCAGAATGACCTTTTCGACCCCGGATCTTTGCGATGCCCACCCGACGCTGGTGCGCATCGTCGAGCCGCTCTTCAAAAACTTCGGCGGGCGTGCCACCTTCGGCGGCCCGCTGGTGACCGTCAAGTGCTTCGAAGACAACTCCAGGATCAAGGAGTGCCTCGCCCAACCCGGCGACGGACGCATACTGGTGGTGGATGGCGGCGGCTCTTTGGGTTGCGCCCTGCTGGGGGACCAATTGGCGGCCCAGGCGCTGAAAAACGCCTGGGCCGGCGTAATCGTCAACGGCTGCATCCGCGATGTGGATGCCCTCGCCCGCATGGACCTCGGGGTCCAGGCCCTTGCCGCCACGCCGCTCAAAAGCATCCGCAAAGGCCTGGGCGAGATCGATATTCCCGTCGCCTTCGGCGGGGTCACCTTCCGGCCCGGGGCCTACGTTTACGCCGACAACAACGGCATCATCGTGTCGGCCCAGCGTCTGGAATAAAAGCGATCTTGGGAGCCGACGGATGCTCGTGATTCGCAACGAAGCGCTGTTGGACCTTCTTCGCCCGTCCTGCCAGCGTCTGCCCAACGGCCTCTATCCGGCCGCGACCGGGCCGGAAGATTCGTTTGACAACACCGTTGCTTCGGGCTTTAACAGGCAAGCGGTCATTGCGATCCAGCCGGAACCGGCCTTGAGCTGGCTGGCCAAGGGCGACATCAAAATCCTGGTAACGCCCTAAAGCACGCATCAACCCCGCATCCATTAATAGAAGGGATTGGTCATCATGAAAAGAGAGTTCTGCGTTCTGCTTCTGGCGACGCTTGTCCTGTGTTCGTGTGCGGCCGCTTTAGAACAAGCGCGCACGGAACATTTCAACAAATACGGCGACCGCTATCGATTGCTGCTGATGCGCGGGGAGTATGGCCAGGCGGCGAGCATGGTCGATCCGGCGGACCGTAAAACCACCGACTTCGAAAAAATGAAGGAGATCAAAATCGTCGATTACAAGGTCACGAGTATGATTGCCTCCGAGGACCATAATGAAATCCGCCAGGATGTGGAGCTGCAATACTTCCTCAAGAGCCAGAATCTCCTGAAGTCGGTCCAATACCAGCAACTTTGGCAGTACAAGGAGGAGGGCCGGGCATGGCAGCTCAAGACGGACCTGCCGACTTTCAAGTTCTAAGCGGACGCAAAAGGGGCGCGCTCCTTGCGGAACGCGCCCCTGTAAACCGACTCTTTGCCTTCGCTTTCTGCTTTCCTCTTTCGAATTTCTACTCCGACGCAGCCGGGGTTAGGTCAAATCCTTGGAAGTATAATTGAGCAACTCCCGCGCGATGACCAGGCGCTGGATCTCGCCGGTGCCTTCGTAAATGTCGGTGATGCGCGCGTCGCGGAACCACTTCTCCACCAATTGGTCATGGGTGCTGCCCATGGCCCCTAAAATCTCCAGGGCCAACTGGGCCCCGCGCCGGCTGATGTCGCCGCCCTTTTGCTTGGAGACCGAGGCTTCCAGGTTGTTGGGCTTGCCTTTGTCGGCCAGCCATCCGGCCCGCAGGGTGCACAAGGTGGCGGCTTCCAGTTCGGCTTCGAGCTCGATCATCTTCTGCTGGATGGCCGAGCGTTTGTGCTGGCCGGCCTCGTAATCCACCGCGACGCCCTCTTTGGCCATCTCTTCGGCCACGAACTCCTGGCAGGCCATGATGTTGCCGATGCCCATGGCAGCCACGCCGGGGCGGGTCAGGTTGAAGGTCTTCATCAAACCCTTGAAGCCACCGCCGCCTTTTTTGACGGTCGGGTCCATGCCCAGCAGGTTCTCCTTGGGCACGCGGCAGTTTTTGAGCACAAAAGCGGCCGTGTCGCTGGAGCGGATGCCCATTTTCTTCTCTTTTTTAACCAGTTCGAAACCGGGCGTGCCCTTCATCACCACGAAGGCCTTGATGCCGCCGCGGCCGGCCGACTTGTCGATGGTGGCCCATACGACGGAACCTTCGGCGCGGATGCCGGTGGTCACGAAGATCTTCTCGCCGTTGAGCACCCACTCGTCGCCGTCCAGCTCGGCCGTGGTTTCGATGGCCTTGGAGTCCGATCCGCAGCCCGGCTCGGTGTTGGCCATGGACAGGCGCGTCTTGGCCCAACGCTTCTTCTGCTCGTCGGTGCCGGCGGCGGTCACCGAGGCATTGCCCAGGGCCGTGAACGGCACTTTCATGCGCATCATGTCGCCCCAGGTCCGGTGCATCAACATGCACATGTAAAAGGCGGTGGGGCTGGTGGCATCCGCGCCGCGGTCGGCCGCCATCTTGTCGATGTGGGCGAACTCCTTGGCTTCCGGGAACTCGTCGGGCGGCAGCTCTTCTTCGTGCTCGTCATAGTAACGCGCGTATTTGCGCAGCACCAGGCCTTCGCGGCGGATCTCTCTGATGATCTCTTGCTCTTTGGCGTTAAAGGTAAAATCGACCATGGTATGCTCCTCATTAGATAAATGATTGCTTTTAAGGGTTGCGCCGCTGTCCGGCATCCGAACGCCGATCAGGCCGCCACGATTCCTTCCAGGACAGTGAGGGTCCGGGCGTTGCGCATCCACATCTCCAGGGGCAGGTCGCGGATATAGCCGTGGCCGCCGAAGATCTGCACGCCGTTATCGGCGATGAGCACGCAATTTTTGTTGGCATAGTGCTGGGCCAGGGTGGTGGCCTTGGTGGCGTCGCCGTTTTGGTCCAATTGGCTGGCGGCCTTCCACACCATCCAGCGCATGGCCTCGATTTCGCTGTGCATTTCCGATAGCTTGAAGGCGATGGCCTGACGCTTGGCGATGGGCTCGCCGAAGGCCACGCGCTGCTTGGCATAGGGCACCGAGGCATCCAGAACCGCCTTGGCCAGCCCCACGCACAAGGCGCTGTTGGCCACGCGCAAGGTATTGATCAGGCGGCGGCCGTCGATGCCTCGGTCTTCTCCCAAGCGGTCCGCCATGGGCACCGCCACATTATTGAGCGTAATCTTGGCCTTGGGCACCGGCTTGAGCCCCATGGTCTTTTCCGGCGCACTCTCGACGGTCAACCCCTTGGCATCCCGGGGCACGATGAAGGCCCCCACGTGGGCCAGGCCGGTCTGGTCACCGCTCTTGGCCAGCACCAGAAAGTGCTGGGCGGTCTGACCGAAGGGCACCAGGCGCTTGACGCCGTTGAGCACCCAGTGGCCGCCCTCCTGCCGGGCGGTGGTGCGCATGTCGGTGACATCGAAGGTGAAGTGGGGTTCGTGCAGGGCCGCGGCGGCCGGGGCGAACTTATCCTGGCCGTAGGTGGGCAGGTAGCGCTTTTTCTGCGCCTCGGTCCCGAAATCCACCAGGGGCTGAATGAAGGTCGAGGGCGCCATGATGGCCGCGGCCAGGGAGGCACAGCCGTAGCCCAGCTCCTCGCAGATCAGGGCCGAGGTCATGGCCGAGCGCTGCATGCCGATGCCGCCGTAGGTTTCGGGCACGGCCGCGTTGGCCAGCCCCATTTCCCAGGCCTTGTCCAGGAGCTTTTTGGGGATTTCGTCGTGCTCGTCGCAATCCCGGGCAATATCCTTCAGCTCGCCGGATGCGAACTCCTTGGCTGTCTTCTGGATCAGCGTTTGTTCCTTGGTCAATTCGAATGTAATCATCGTGCCTCCCCCTTCTCGGGTTTCCATGGAATTAGTATTCAGCGATCATTTTGCACATTCGGCCTTATTGCACATATTTGGACAACAGCAAAGCAATTATCGATAGATGAACAAACGGCGATATTGGCCTGGTGGTCAAGGCCATCCGAGCAGGGATGGTTTGAGGAGCATGATCGGCCGGCCGTAGTGTTCATTGCGGCAGGATTTGCCGGGTCCAGGCCGGCAGCGGCTCGGCGGACCAGACACAGAGCCCCTTGCGGACGATGGCCACCTGGAGGAAGGGATCGTCCCGCGAGGAGTTGTCCAGCAAGCGGGCCTCATCTACCAGGGGCAGGGCCGCGGCGACATATTGCACGGTACGCGGGATGCGGCCGTGGATCTTTTCCGCCGGCACATCGTGACCGCCCTCGGTCACGCGCTGGCGCACGCGGGCCTCGTTGAGCTGGGCGCTTTGCAAATGGATGTATACCAGAATGACTTCATAGCCCAAACCCTTGGCCGCGGCGATAAAATCGATTTTGGAGGGGTGAGAAAAAACGGTTTCGAAGCAGAAACTGGTGCCCTGGCGCAGCAAGGCGGTGCGAATCTTTTCGGCGATCCCGGCCGCCTGGTAGCTGACCGCTTCGGGTCGTTCGGGATTGATGATCTTGGCGATCGTGTCGGCGTTGACCAGCTTGACCCCTTTGGGGGCCAGGGCCACTCGATAAAAGGTAGATTTGCCGGCGCCGTTGCCGCCCGCCAGCACCCAGACCTGCCTTGCGCTCATTCCGCAAGCGCCTGAAATTCACCGTTCCGAAATTGCCCGCTGCGGCGCTCGCCAGTGGCCGTGTCGATTCGATCCAGCAGGCCGGGATGTTTGCGGCTGGCTTCGTAATAGATGACTCCCCGGGTCACCTTGTGGGCCAGTTCGCCGTCGGCGCGGCTCTTTTCCAGGGTGGCGAAAACATCCCCGGGCGCGACCGCCACCGGGGCTACCGGCTCGATACTGATCTTTTTCAAGCCTTGCAGGATGGCGAAAATGTCGGAATAGTCGATGACGTTTTCCACGGCCTGGCCCAAGGTGGCCCAAAATTCGATCTGTTTGGGCACCGAGCGTTTCTGAACCAGGCTGGCCCGTTCCGCCGCTTCGACCAATTCGGGGTTGAGTCTCAAAGGATTTGCCATGGCGCAACCTCCTGCACAATGTTGCTTTTTGCTACAAATGTAGCTCCCGGCAAAAGCTTTGTCAACCGATCTGACTCCCGTCCACCCGCTTTTTGAGTTCCTGCCCGGGTTTGAAGAAGGGCAGCCGTTTGGGCTGGACGGTGACGATTTCACCCGTCTTGGGGTTCCGGCCGGCGTAGCTCTTGTATTTCTTCACAAAAAAAGAGCATAGGCCTCTGATCTCCACCCGGCCGCCCTTGGCCAAGGCGTCGGACATGGTGTCGAAGAAGAGATCGACGATCCGTCTGGATTCGGTTTTGGAGATTCCCTCTTGTTCGGCCAACAACGCGATCAGTTCAAGTTTGTTCATAGGCACCGACTTTGTTTGGGCGACGACATGGTCCCCTTATGTTGATGATACCGAAAAAAATGGCCTTGTTACGAAAGCCATCATAAATGAACAGATCAAAAACGGCAACCCCGTAGAAGCATTGCCGCATCGAACGTTGGCGGCCGCCGGATGCCGAGGACCGGTCGCTTCATTCGCTTCAGAACGGAATATCGTCCTGGGGCATATCGGCAATGGGCGGTTCGGGATAACCCCGGTCCATGGCCTGATTGCCGGCCTGATTGCCCGCCGGGCGGCCACGGCCGGCCGATTCATCGCGGTTGCCGCCGATAAACTGCACTTCCGAAGCCACGATCTCGGTGGTGTAGCGGGTAACGCCATCCTTTTCCCAGGAACGGGTCTGCAATTTGCCTTCAATGTATACTTGGCGGCCTTTGGCGAGGTACTTGCCGCAAAGCTCTCCCAACTGGCGCCAGGCCACGACGCGATGCCACTCGGTACGCTCTTTCTTCTCCCCGGTCTGTTTGTCTTTCCAGGTTTCCGAGGTGGCGATGCTGAAATTGGTCACGGCCGTGCCGTCGGCCATATAGCGGATCTCGGGGTCTTGCCCCAGGTTGCCTAACAGAATCACTTTGTTTACACCGGCCATCGTTGCCTCTCTTTCCGTGGTTGAGTATATGCCCCTCTTTTTATTCGGTATTCATTTTTTGTCAATAGTTAAAAATGCTCAGGAACCGATGAGCCGTCGCCGGGCTTTGCCCAGCAACGGCTCCTTGGCGCAGATCGCCCCATGCGGACAGACTTCCAGGCAGCAATAGCAGCGGATGCAAAGATTGTAGTCGAACTGCACGCCGCGCGTGGTGTGGCTGATGGCCTTGGCCGGACAAATCTTCCAACATTCACCGCACAGCTTGCACTTCGGGTTATCCACCACCGGTTTTTGCAGCACATATTGGCGCATGAAGCGGCTGAACGATTCGGGGCCGATGCTCAGGGAGTTCAGTTCGGGGAACTTGAAATCGTCCACGATGCGGATGTCGCCGTTGACGTGCACGCTGCCGTCGAACATGCTCAAGGCCTGGGCCTGGGCGCAGGTCAGCAATTGGCTCGGATCGAGGCCCAGGAGCGTGCAGATGGTCTTGTCAACGGCATGGCCATTGGCCCCGCCCACGAGCAGGCCCAGCTCGCGGGGCTTGCCGCTCTTGCCCGGACCTTGGCCTTCCAGGGCCAGGATGCCGTCCACGATCGTAAAGGCCGGTGCCACGGCCCTGTAAATCTGTACCAGCAGCCGGCTGAACATCAAACGATCCACGCCCATGCGCATATGCCATTCGGGCTTGCGCAGCCCCACGATGCAGCCGAAGAGGTTTTTCACGCCCAGGGTGAGAAACATCTGGGCGTGGCTTTTGAGCTTGGCCAGGTTGATCACCAGATCGGCATCCATGACCTCCTGGGCGACGGGGATCGGCCCGAAAGGCTCGCCGATGTCCACCTCCACCGAGCCTTCAAAGGGTTTCACCACCACATCGAGCCCTTCCAGGGCATCCTTGTAGCCGGTTTCCGCTAGGATTTTGCGGAAACTGCCGACGCCCGGGCTGTCCGAAACCTGCACCCGGGCACCGCGCGCGAGCAGGTGTTCGACCACCGCCCGGCAGATGACCGGATGGGTCACGATGGCTTTTTCCGGTGGGGCCGCCATCAGCAGGTTGGGCTTGACCAGCACGCGCAGGCCGGGCTGAATCCAGTTCGGCCCCATACTGTCGAACATTTCATCGACCAGCGCACGGATCGTGACAGGGTTGTAGGTCGCGTTGCGGATGAAAACTTTGGTCATCATGGCCCGATTGGAGGATTGTTCGCTGGCTGGCAAGATCTCTTTCGGCAGCCGGCCGGAACAACCGTTTACAAACATCGGCTCGGCTGGTAGAGCACCGGCAGTTTCGAATCACCTTATTATTGATCTTCGCCGTTAATCAAGCGCTTTTCTGATCGAGCAGCGGAAGGCTGACGATGCCATCGGGCAACCTGGACAAACAAATCAAACGCCATGTGATCGGGCCGGTGCAAGCCTGCTATGCGGTCACGCCGCCCGGCACGGAAGCGCTGTGCGCCCGGGAGCTGGCCGATCTGCCCGAGCCCGTCCAGGTGGATGCCGTCGAAACCGGGGGCCTCTCCTTCGCTGCCCGCCTGGCCGCCTTGTACCAGGCCAATCTGCACGTGCGCACGGCGGGGCGCTTCCTGCTGCGCCTGGCCCGCTTCAAGGCCACCAACTTCCGGCAGTTGGAGAAACAGTGCACTGCCATCGCGTGGGCCTGGTATCTTCCCGGCGGCGCTGTTCCGGAGTGCAAGGTAACGGCGCACGCCTCGCGCCTCTACCACAGCCAGGCCGTGGCCCAGCATGTCCGCATGGCCATTGGCGCCTATTGGCGCGCCCAGGGGGTCGCGCCGCTGGAGATGCCGGCCCAGACCCTCTATTTGCGCTTAGAGCAGGACACTGTGACCCTGTCGCTGGACAGCAGCGGCGCCCCGCTCTACCGCCGGGGTCTGAAGACCCATGGCGGCAAGGCCCCCTTGCGGGAAAATCTGGCGGCGGCCATCCTGGCGCTGGCCGGCTACAACCCGGAACAGCCCCTGCTGGACCCCATGTGCGGGGCCGGCACTTTTGCGCTGGAAGCTGCCCTGTGGGCCAAACGCATTCCACCGGGGTTTTACCGGGAGTTTGCCTGCATGCAGTGGCCCGCATTCCGGCCGAAGCAATGGCAACACCTTAAAAGCACGGCCGAAAAGGAGTTCCGCGGGCTGAGCCGGCCATCCATTTTCGCCTCGGACCTGGATGCCGAGGCCTGCCGCCTCCTGGAAACTTGCATTGTCCGGCATCGCCTGGACGATGCGGTGGATGTACGCCAACACGATTTTTTTGAACTCAAGCCGCCGCTGCCCCAACCAGGCGTTGCATCGACCGGCTTGATCGTTCTCAACCCGCCCTACGGTCTGCGCCTGATGCCGGATGAACGCCTGGAAGGATTTTACCGCCAGATCGGCGCCAAGCTGGTCGCCGATTTCAAGGGCTGGCAAGTGGCGCTGCTCTTACCCCGCCCCCAGTTGATCCGCACCCAGCCCTTCCCGACCCGATCGATCCCCTTGCGCCATGGGGGCCTGTCGCTGATCCTGCTGGTGGGCAGAGTCGGACATTGACTTGCCGGCCGGTATTGGCTACACCTTTCGAACCATTTCATTTTTCCGAACAACACAGTACCGAGCGCTTGATGGCCGACATTCCAAAAGCGAACCTTTTTGATGCCATTCCCCCAAACCTGCCCCAAGAGTGGTTTGAGACTTTGGTCGCATGCGACGATATAAGAATCGAACGCATCGTCTCCAAGGGGCACGCCTCGGGTGAAGATTTCTGGTACGACCAGGCCTGGGACGAATGGGTGGTGCTGCTCAAGGGCGGCGCGGGAATGACCCTGGAAGGGTGTGACCAGGCGCTGGCCCTGGGGCCGGGGGATTGGCTCCGGATTCCGGCGCATGTCAAGCACCGGGTGGCCTGGACCGCGGCCGAGGTGGAAACGGTTTGGCTGGCCGTGCATTTTCGGGCGGCCGGGAATATCAACCAGAGGGAGGAGGCAACACGGATGGACCAGCGCACCTATCGACAAATTATAACGGATGCCATTCAAGCCGAGATCGAAGCCCATCAATTTTACCAGCAAGTGGCCGATAAAGTCACAGATAGCCATCTGCGGGAGATGTTCCGCGTCTTTGCCGACGAGGAGCTCAAGCACCGCCGGATCCTGGAAGGGTTCAAGGAGAAGCCCGACATGGCGATTCATTTTGCCCGGGTTCCCGATTTCCATCTATCGGAAACGATGGCCGATGCCGGGGCGCTGTCCATGGGGATGAAGCCCGCCGACGCCATTGCCCTGGCTATGAAAAAGGAAGAAGCCGCCATGCGCCACTATACCCAGTTGGCGGATGCCTGCGGCGATGCAGCCCAACAAAAGGTGTTCCGGGAATTGGCCTCCATGGAACGGGGCCACAAGGCCAAAATGGAAGCCGCCTTCGTGGACATCGGCTTCCCCGAAGTATGGTGACGCCGCATCGCCCCGTGGCATTGGTTTTATAACTCACAATTGCAGGAACTATGACTCTAAAAACACTTCGGATCTTAGGTTTCAGCGCATTCGTGCTGCTCTTCGGCATCACCTTGAGCAGCGGCGAAGACGGCCCGACACCGGCACCGTCGGATACGATGACCCTCATCCAGAAAGTCAGCCTTCGCATCCAAGAGCAGGTGGCGCAGGTGGACAAGCAGAAAGGCTTTGACTGCCAAGGCGAGCCCATTTGCGGCATTCAGCAGATCCCTCTTTTTTATGCCGAACGCCGGTTCGCACCCGCCTGGATCGACGAAGGCGGCCTGCGCCCCATGGGCCAAGACCTTATCCGGGCACTCGAACAGGTGGGACAGGATGGGCTTCAGCCCGAAGACTACCATCTGGGCGCCATCCATGCCATGCTCAAGGAGATGGCGGTCGAGGCATCGCTGCCCACCGACCACAAAGCCGATCAGTGGGCACGGGTAGACCTGCTGCTCACCGACGCCTTTTTGTTGCTGAGTTCGCACTTGTCCGGCGGCCGGGTCAACCCCGAAACCATGCATAAGGATTGGATCATCTCCGGCAACAGGGTCGACATCATGGCCGCCTTGAGCGCAGCACTCGATGAAGGCCGAATCGAACCATCCTTGGATCGCCTGCGGCCCTCCCATAAGGGCTATGC